>NZ_LOHE01000056.1 GCF_001559865.1 Abyssisolibacter fermentans | reverse complement strand
CTAATTCTTCTATTTTATCTATTAATAAGAATGGATATCTATGTGGTATTATTTCTTGTATTTGATTGCTGTTTAGCATTTTTTTAATCCTCCCATTTCTTTAATAACAATACTGCATTATGTCCTCCAAATCCTAATGAATTTGACATTGCATATTTTAAATCTGCTTTTCTACCTGTGTTAGGAACATAATCAAGATCACACTCTGGATCTTTGTTTTCTAGTCCTATAGTAGGAGGTATAAATTTATCCTCTAATGCTTTTGCGCAAACTATAGCTTCAACCCCACCAGCAGCTCCCAACAAATGTCCTGTCATTGATTTTGTCGAGCTTACAGGTATTTGATTTTCTCTACCACTAAAAACAGTTTTTATAGCCTCAGTTTCAAATTTATCATTGTAAGGTGTACTTGTACCATGTGCATTAATATAAGACACATCTTCTGGAGAAATTCCTGCTTCATCTATTGCCAGTTTCATAGCTTTTGCAGCACCTTCTCCTCCTGGTGCAGGTGCTGTTATATGATATGCATCACATGTTGCACCATATCCTACTATCTCAGCATATATATGTGCATTTCTTTTTTTTGCATGTTCTAATTCCTCAATTACTAATACTCCTGCTCCTTCTCCTATTACAAAACCATCTCTTTCATTGTCAAATGGAATTGATGCTTTTTTAGGATCTTTGGAAGTGCTTAAAGCTTTCATTGATGTAAATCCCGCAACTGCTAATGGTGTAACACTTGCTTCACTTCCTCCTGTTACCATTATATCTGCTAAACCATATTTAACCTGTCTAAATGCCTCTCCTATAGCGTTTGTACCAGAAGCACATGCTGTAACTACAGTATTACAGATATTTTTTGCTCCTAGCATTATAGCAACATGTCCTGCTGCCATGTTACATATTGACATAGGTATGAAAAATGGTGAGATTCTGTCTGGACCTTTTTGCATGATCATGGTTTGTTGTTTTTCTATAGTACTTAATCCCCCTATACCACTTCCAAAAATTACTCCCATTCTGTCTCGATCCACATCTACATCATCTAATTTAGAATCCTCATATGCTAACTTTGTAGCAGCTACTGCATATTGACTAAATTTATCCATTCTCTTCGCTGCTTTTTTTTCCATATAATCTTGTGGTTTGAAATCTTTGACTTCAGAAGCAACCTTTACTTTGTAATTTTCTGTATCAAAGCTCTGTATGAAATCTATACCACATTTACCATCTTTTATGTTTTGCCAAAATGTATCTGCATTATTTCCTAAAGATGAAATAACTCCAACACCAGTTATAACAACTCTTTTCATAGATAATTCCTCCTTAAATAACCATTCCACCATCTATATTTATTACTTGCCCTGTTATATAACTTGCTTCTTTGGAAGCTAAAAATGCTACTACATTTGCTATGTCTTGTGGCTGGCCTGCTCGTTTCAGAGGTATTGAATCAAGCATAGCTTTTTTTGCATTTTCAGAAAGCTTGTTTGTCATTTCAGTTTCTATAAAACCAGGTGCAACTGCATTTACTGTTATCCCTCTTGATGCAAGCTCTTTTGCTAATGATTTTGTTATGCCTATTACTCCAGCTTTTGATGCTGCATAGTTACTTTGTCCTGCATTGCCAATAACGCCAACTATTGAAGCTAAATTTATTATACAGCCTGATTTTTGTCTTAACATTAATCTTGATGCATGTTTACAGCAGTTAAAGCATCCTTTTAAATTTGTAGCTATAACTCTGTCAAAATCTTCTTCTTTCATTTTTATTATTAAATTATCTTTTGTAATCCCTGCGTTATTAACTAAAATATCTATTTTTCCAAATGCATTCACTGCTTCATCTATTATTTTTTTTGCATCTTCAAATTTGCTTACATCTCCTTGAACTGCTACTGCTTTACTTCCTAGCTCCTCAATTTGACTTACAACTTCATTTGCTTCCTGCAAATCACTATAATAATTAACTACTACATTAGCATTAAGGCTAGCTAATTTAATAGCTATTTCTTTTCCTATTCCTCTGCTTGCTCCTGTTACAACTGCTGTTTTATTTGTTAACATACTAATTCCTCCAATTTCTCTAGAGTCTTTTTTAATGTTTTTATGTCTTCAACATTTAATGCTGTTACTGTCTTATCTATTTTTCTGACAAAGCTCTTTAATGTTTTTCCAGGTCCTATTTCTATGAATGTATTTACTCCATCTTCTATCATCTTTCGAATTGAATCTTCCCATAAAACTGAATTCATGACCTGTTTAGTTAATAAATCTTTAACTTCATCTTTACATTTTATATATTCTGCTGTTACATTTGATATTACAGGAGTGTTAAAGTCTTTTATACTTATGTCTCTAAGCTCTTTTTCTAAGTTATCTGCTGCCGGTTTGAGCATTGATGTATGAAATGGAGCACTTACTTTTAACTGTACTGCTTTTTTCGCACCAGCTTCCTTTGCCAACTCACACGCTTTTAAAACTGCATCTACCTCTCCTCCAATAACTATTTGCCCTGGACAATTAAAATTAGATGCTTCTACTATCCCTGCTTCTCTAGCTTTATTACATATTTCTAATACTTTTTCTTTATCTAATCCTATAATTGCAGCCATTGTTCCTTTCCCCTCAGGTACAGCTTCTTGCATGAATTTTCCTCTTTTTCTTACTAATTGAACTGCATCTTCAAAATCTATTACACCTGAATATACTAATGCACTGTATTCTCCCAAACTCAAGCCTGCTGTAATATCTGCTTTTATTCCCTTTTGCTTTAATATTTCTAGTATTGCTATACTTGTCGTTAAAACCGCAGGTTGTGTATTTTCTGTCTTATTTAAATCTTCCTCTTTACCTCTCATGCACATTGTTTTTAAGTCATAACCTAAAATTTCATTAGCCATATCAAAAACTTTCTTACTTTCTTCAAAATTTTCGTATAATTCCTTTCCCATTCCTGGGTATTGTGAACCCTGTCCTGAAAATATAAAAGCTAACTTTCCCATAACTTTTCCTCCAGATATTATAAAATTCTATTAAGTATCTATCTAAATTTTTTAAATAATTCCAATGCTTCACTATAAATCTCTTCAATAATTTCTTTACTGCTTTGTTTTTTCTTTATCATTCCTGCACATTGTCCAGCCATTATTGAACCTCTATCCATCTCTCCTAAAATAGCGGCATTATAAAGACTTCCTTTTCCTAATTCCTCTATTTCCTCTACACTTGCTTTTTCTTTTTCTAATCTTATATACTCTTTTGCAAGTTTATTTTTTATTATTCTGACTGGATGTCCTGTGCTTCTTCCAGTTATCACCGTATCTGTATCTCTTGCTTTTATTATTCTTGCTTTATAATTATCATGCACTTGACATTCATTTGCTACTAAAAATCTAGTTCCTATTTGCACAGCCTCAGCTCCTAATAAAAAGGCTGCTGCAAGCCCTCTGCCATCAGCTATTCCTCCAGCACCTATAACAGGAATATTAACACTATCAACTACCTGAGGTAATAAAGACATGGTAGTTATTTTTCCAACATGTCCTCCTGATTCCATTCCTTCTGCTATTACCGCATCTGCTCCACTTCTCTCCATTCTAACTGCTAATGCACTTGATGCAACTACAGGGATAACTTTGATGCCTTTTGATTTCCATTCTTTTAGATACTTTCCCGGATTTCCTGCTCCTGTTACAACAACTTTTACATCTTCGTCAATTAAAAGTTGTGCTATTTCCTCAGCATATGGACTTAAAAGCATTAAATTAACACCAAAAGGTTTATCAGTAAGCTGTTTAGCTTTTCTAATTTCAGCTCTGACCAAGTCAACAGGGGCATTTCCTGCTGCTATTATACCTAAGCCTCCTGCATTAGAAACTGCAGCAGCCAATTGTGCATCTGAAATCCAAGCCATCCCACCTTGTAATATTGGGTATTTTATGTTAAGTAATTTACTTATTTTTGATTTAATCATGATAGATTAGCTATTATTAACGAAACTTTTTGGTTAAAAAATATTAACCTAAAGTTTGTTACAGCTCCTCCTTTCTTAGATTTCTTGCAATTTTTCATTACTCTTAAAAAGTTAAAAAAACTTCAGAAGAATAAAATAATGTAGAGGCTAACTCAAAACGTATTTTGAGTTAATCCCATTTAAGGGTATATCAATAACTCAAGGAATTTGTCATTTTAAATCGCCCCTATCACTTAATAAATAATAATATCTTATAAAACATTACAATATTCTAAACGTATAATGATACTTTTACTTTTTTTAATAAACTTTCACTTTATTGTTTCTTTTCTATATAATCTACTATATCTTTTACCGTTTTAATGTTTACAGTATCTTCTTCAGCAATTTCTATATTAAACTCATCTTCAATTGCCATAACTACTTCAACCATATCTAATGAATCTGCTCCTAAGTCTTCTTGTATTTTATTTTCTAATTTAACCTCATCTACATCTAATTCATTTATTAAAATTTCTTTTACTTTTTCAAATATCATTTTATTATCCTCCTAAATTTTTATTATTTGTTTAATTATTTTTTGTAACATATAGGAAATTATGCACCTTTAAAAATTGAGAAAAATTCATAATTTCTGTTATATGCTGATAAGCCTAACTTTAATCTTCATGTATAATACTTTATTATTTACTCCATTTAAGTAATACAGCACCCCATGTAAGACCTCCACCAAATCCGACCAAAATTAACTTGTCATCCTTGTTCAAAAGTCCTTTCTTGTTCATTTCATCTAAAGCAATACCTATACTAGCAGATGATGTATTACCATATTTGTCGAGATTTAAGTAAAATTTATTTATGTCAATATTAGCTTTTTGAGCTACATGATCTATGATCCTGTAATTTGCTTGGTGTGGTATTATATATTTAATATCATCAAGACTATAGTCAGTGCTTTCTAATACATTTTTAAAGCTCTTTCTCATTATCTTTGTTGCAAATTTAAATATTTCTACGCCATTCATTTTTATATAACTAGGTCTACCCTCTACTTTAGGGCTAAATGGATTATTTACTTCTATAGCTGGAATCTCTAAATATCTATTCTCATCACCTTTAGAACCTGTATGAACTGATATAATACCTTCTTTTTGACTAGCTTTTAATACAGCAGCTCCTGCTCCATCCCCAAACAAAACACACGTATTTCTATCTTCCCAATTTACGACTTTAGAAAGAACCTCTGCACCTATTACTAACACATTTTTAGCTTGACCTGTTTTTATAAATTGATTAGCTACATTGATCCCATATACGAAACCTGAACATCCAGCTGTAATATCAAAACAACTTGCATTTTTAGCTCCTAAATCAACTTGAACCAAACATGATACAGAAGGTGTAAATGCATCTGGAGTGACTGTAGCAACAATTATCAAATCTATATCTAAAGCATCCATATTAGCATCTTCCAAAGCTTTTATTGCCGCTTTAGTAGCAATCTTTGATGTATTTTCACCTTCAGATATTCTTCTTTGTCGTATTCCTGTCCTTGATGAAATCCATTCATCACTTGTATCTACAATTTTTTCTAAATCTTCATTTGTCATAATTTTCTCAGGCACGTAACTCCCAGTACCTGCAATTACAGCATTATTCACTTAATCATCCCCTCTTGTTCCCAATTCTTAATATTTGGAATTAATATCTGGTACTAATTAAGGATAGTACTATTGAATATATTTATAACTTAATTAGCCGTTATATTATTAAAAACTTTGCTTGAAAAAATCTCTTAAATTTTCTAATGACTTAATTAAGATATCATCTTCATGTATCTTTAAGTCTTGTGTTAATTTTGTAACCATTTCTAAATGAAATGCTTGATGTCCCTTATAAACTTCTTTTCCTTTATCTGTAAGTGTAATTAATACTATTCTTTTGTCATCTTTATGTTTTTGTCTTAATACATAACCCTTTTTGACAAGTCTATTTATTGATGTAGTTAATGTTCCAACAGTGATTTTAAGATTATTAGCTACAAATGACATAGACTTTGGTTCTTTTATCCCTATTGCATCAATAGTATGGACTTCAGTTATAGATAAATCTCCTTGTCCTATTGAACTCACACTTAGTTCCTCTATGGTTAAAATATCATTAAATAACTCAACTAAAATATCGTTTATAACTTTAAGTGATCTCCTCATAACGGCACCAGCCCTGATATACTATATTGTGACTATTTTGATAGCCAAAGTATATAACATTAGTTTTAGGTTGTCAATTAACTTCTCCAATAGATCTATATTTTTCATATCTTTTTAGCTTCAATGTTGTTTTATCAATACTGCTAAGCTTTGTTAAAGTTTCTTCTAACAATGTTTTGATTTGCTGAGTGCATTTTTTAATATCTTTGTGAACACCTCCCAGGGGTTCTTCTATTATTCTATCTAAAATTTTATATTTTTCTAAGTCTTGAGCAGTTATTTTCATAATCTTTGATGCTTCTTCTGCTTTTGAGCTATCTTTCCATAATATACTAGCGAAGCCCTCTGGTGAAAGTATTGAATATACAGAATGTTCAAGCATCCATATCTCATCACTAACACTCAATGCTAAAGCTCCTCCACTTCCTCCTTCTCCTATAACTATAGAGATAATAGGTACATCTAGTGCTATCATTTCAAAAAGATTTTTAGCTATGGCTTCTCCTTGACATCTTTCTTCTGCTCCTATTCCACAAAAAGCACCTGGTGTATCTATAAAACAAACTATTGGTCTATTAAACTTCTGAGCTTGCTTCATTAATCTTAAAGCTTTTCTATAACCTTCTGGATGGGGCATTCCAAAATTTCTATAAATATTTTCTTTAGTATTCTTTCCTTTTTGTTGGCCTATTACAGTAACAACTCTATCTCCAAACTTAGCTAACCCTCCAATTATAGAAGGATCATCTGCAAAGGTTCTATCTCCGTGAAGTTCTATAAATGTATCAAATATATTTGATATATAATCTAAAGCTGTTGGTCTTGCTTGAAGCCTAGACAGCTTCACTTTATCCCAAGGAGTCAAATTTAAATATATTTCTTGTTTTATAACATTTACCTTGTCTTGCAGTATTGAAATTTCTTTTGTTAAATTAATGTTTTCTTTCTTTGAAAATTCCTTTAATTCACTAATTTTTTTTTCTAATTCAATAACCTTATTTTCTTTATCCAAGCTCAAAAGATTCCACCTCCTTATGCATGGAAACTAACAAGTGTAAAACATTTTTCATATCTTTACGAGATACTATTTTATCTACAAATCCATGTTCTAGTAAAAATTCTGCACTTTGAAAACCCTCTGGAAGCTTTTGTTTAATAGTTTGTTCTATAACTCTAGCACCTGCAAAACCTATTAATGCACCTGGCTCTGCTAATATTATGTCTCCTTGCATAGCAAAACTTGCAGAAACTCCTCCTGTTGTAGGATCTGTCAACACTGAAATATACAATAAACCCGCTTCACTATGTCTTGCTAATGCTGCACTCGTTTTAACCATTTGCATCAGTGAAAATATTCCTTCTTGCATTCTAGCTCCACCTGATGCACAAAATATTATTATAGGGCATCTTTTCTCAGTTGCCTTTTCTATAGCTCTAGTTAATTTTTCACCAACAACTGATCCCATACTTCCCATCATAAAATTAGCATCCATTACGCTTATTACTACATCTAAGTTGTTAATTTTACCATATCCAGTCACTACACCTTCATTAAGTCCTGATTTTTCTTTTGCTTTTTTTAGTTTATCTTCATATCCTTTAATCTCTAAAGGATTTCCACTAGTTAATTCCTTATCGAATTCTTTAAAACTGCCTTCGTCTATAATACTTTTTATTCTTTCTTGAGCAGTCATTCTAAAATGATGATTGCATGAACTACATATCATTTGTTGTTTTATTAAATCATCTTTATATAGCATACGACCACATTTTTTACATTTTACCCACATACCATCAGGTACTTTTATCATCTCTTTTGTATCTTTAGTTTTATTTATTTCTGAAACACTCATGGAGCTATATTTATTCTTTCTGAATATTTTTTTTATCATATATAACCACCTTGATCTTTATTATAACTCTGATTATTATTTCAAATAGCTTAAAATCCCTTACAAACAAAAAGTAATATAAGTATTTAATTCCCTATTTCAATACACAATCATTAATAAAGCTGGTATCATAACTCCCATTTTTAAATAATTCATTATCTAAAATTTTGTATTGAAAATCTATATTTGTACTTACACCTTTTATTATAAATTCATCTAATGCTCTTTTCATTTTTAATATTGCACTCTCTCTGTCTTCTGCATGAACTATAAGCTTAGCAAGCATAGAATCATATGCTGATGGTATTGTATAGCCTTGATATATTGAAGAATCTATTCTAACTCCATTACCTCCTGGAAGATTTAGTGCTTCAATAGTACCTGGTGAAGGCATAAAACCTTTCTCAGGATTTTCGGCATTTATTCTACACTCTATAGAATGCCCTGAGATTTTAATATTTTCTTGCTTGTAAGATAATTCCAGTCCATAAGCGATCTTAATTTGCTCTTTTACTAGATCTATTCCTGTTACAAATTCTGTTACAGGATGTTCCACCTGTATTCTTGTATTCATTTCAATAAAATAATACTTCCCATACTTGTCTAAAAGAAATTCTACTGTACCAGCATTTTCATAATCTACCGCTTTTGAGGCTAAAACTGCAGCTTTACCCATTTGTTTTCTTAGCTCTTGTGTAATAACTTGTGATGGTGATTCTTCTAGAACCTTCTGATTTCTTCTTTGGACAGTACAATCTCTTTCTCCTAGATGGATAACATTTCCATATTTATCAGCTAATATTTGAAATTCAATATGTCTTGGGTTTTCTATAAATTTTTCTAAATACATGCTGTCATCACCAAATGATGCTAGAGCTTCACTCTTAGCTGTATTGTACATACGTCTGAGTTCATCTGTACTATATGCGACTCTCATCCCTCTACCGCCTCCTCCTGCGGAAGCTTTTATCATTACAGGATATCCTATTTCATTTGCTATGTATACAGCTTCTTTAATATCATCTACTGTTCCATCAGAGCCCGGTACTACGGGTACACTCATTTTTTTCATTATATCTCTAGCACAAGCCTTATTTCCCATTTTTGCTATCATGTTTGCCTTTGGTCCTATAAATGAAATATTACATTCTTCACACATCTTGGCAAAAGTTGAATTCTCAGATAAAAACCCAAAACCTGGGTGTATTGCATCTGCATTTGTTAATACTGATGTACTCAGTATATTCTTCATATCTAGATAACTTTTATTTGCTGGAGCAGGTCCAATACAATACGCTTCATCAGCTAATTGAACATGAAGTGCTTCTTTATCAGCCTCAGAATAAATAGCTACTGTTTGTATCCCCATCTCCTTACATGCTCTAATAATTCTAACAGCAATTTCTCCTCTATTTGCAATCAATATCTTACTAAACATAACTGCCTCCTAAGACAACTTCTTAATATTTTTACCAATATCATTTAATTTAAACCCAGATAATTCATAGAAAATTGAACTTTTATTAATAAAACTTATCCTTCGAATGAGTAAGCAATTCACACTAAATTAAATTTAGGTTCTCACTTAACTTTTGCATCATATTATCGGGCGTTATATGAATAATCTGGATTAACTTTCTAACCTTATATGATTTTTTGATTAAACATCATTTTCTAGCTAATATGGATTCTTTAATTATCTCTTGGAGACATATAAGATTCCTTTAAAGCAACTTTAAGTATCTTATTTTATCTTAATTAACACTTGACCATACTCTACCATTGATTCGTTTTCTACAAGTATCTGGACAATTTCACCATCTACTTCTGCTTCAATTTCATTCATTACCTTCATTGCTTCAATAATACACAGAATATCTCCTTTTTTGACTCTATCTCCAACTTTGACAAAAGGCTGTGAGTCTTGGTTTGGTGCAGAATAAAATGTACCAACTATTGGTGATTTTACCTCTGTATATTTTATATTTTCATTTTCTACAACAGCTATTTTCTCTTCTGTCTTTTCATTAGAATCAGATTCACTTGCTGTAGCTAGCTTTATTTTATCTATGTTATTTTCTGTAATGCTCTTTTGTAGCTTTAATTTAATGCCATCTGTTTCTAGTTCTAAAACATTAATATCTGTCTCGTTAACTAGGCTTATAATCTCTTTAATTTTATCAATTTGCACTAATTTCACCTCTCAATATAAGGGTATATTTAATTTTTAGTATCAAATATTTTGATATTCAAAGTATAATTCATTATTTTTGTTTTGTCAACGCCTAATATTAAGTTTTAATACTAGGTACTAATTTTGTTAATAAATATTCACATCTTCAATCAAATATTCCATTAAATTATATATTTAATTTATGTAGTATAATTAGATTTTAGTCTCTTGCTTTCTAAATCTGTGTCTTGCATATCTTAAATATTATCTTTTTGCAATTTTAATATTTTTATTTATCTTTTTTTAATCTTTCAATTTGTAGTTCCTACTCACTTCGTTCTAAGAGTAAGCGACTCCCACCAAGTCATAGATTTAGGTTCTCTGCTTAAATAAAGCTCACATCTTTAAGATGTGAGCTATTATCAATTATTTTATCCAAATATTTTAAGTAAAACCCCTGCTGCTACTGCTGATCCTATTACACCTGCTACGTTTGGTCCCATGGCATGCATTAATAAGAAGTTTGCTGGATTCTCTTTTTGTCCTACTTTTTGAACGACTCTAGCCGCCATAGGTACTGCTGACACTCCTGCTGCTCCTATTAATGGGTTTACTTTACCTTTTGTTAATTTACACATAATGTTTCCAAATATAACTCCTGTTGCTGTTCCTATACAAAATGCTACTAGTCCTAAGCATATTATTTGTATAGTCTGCAATTTTAAAAATGTTTGTGCATTAGCTGTTGCACCTACTGTTAATCCTAAAAATATTGTAACTATATTACATAATTCATTCTGTGCAGTTTTTGATAATCTATCTGTTACTCCTGATTCTTTTATTAAATTACCTAACATCAACATTCCTATTAATGGTGCTGCTGATGGTAATAAAAGAACAGTAAATATTGTAACCGCTATAGGAAATACTATTTTTTCCTTTTTAGATACCTCTCTTAGCTGTTCCATTTTGATTTTCCTATTTTCAGGTTTTGTCAGTAATTTCATTATTGGCGGTTGTATTATTGGAACCAACGCCATGTAAGAATATGCTGCTATTGCAATAGGTCCTAGCAAATCTGATGCAAGTTTGCTTGTTACCAAGAGCGCAGTAGGTCCGTCTGCTCCACCTAT
The DNA here is from genome assembly GCF_001559865.1 of Abyssisolibacter fermentans. Classification (NCBI taxonomy): domain Bacteria; kingdom Bacillati; phylum Bacillota; class Clostridia; order Eubacteriales; family Clostridiaceae; genus Abyssisolibacter; species Abyssisolibacter fermentans. The sequence goes on along the minus strand of NZ_LOHE01000056.1, from coordinate 60,233 downwards.
TATACCTATAGAAGCTGCTTCAGGTCCAGTAAACCCTAGCATTAACGCTCCTGCAAAAGTAAAGAAAATGCCAAACTGTGCTGCTGCCCCTAATAATAAACTTCTTGGATTAGCTATCAATGGTCCAAAATCTGTCATAGCTCCAACACATAAGAAAATTAATGGAGGGTATATTCCAAGCTTAACCCCTTGATATAAATAGTATAATAATCCTCCTACTACCTTATGAGTTTCCATTTGTCCTGTTGTTTCATTTAATACTGTTTCTACAAATGGCTCCTTCATTAAATCAACACCCGGAAGGTTAACTAATAACATTCCAAATGCTATCGGCAAAAGTAAAAGAGGCTCAAATTCTTTTTTTATTGCTAAATACAATAAAAAACAAGCAATAATAATCATTACTATATTTTTATATTGTCCACCTGCTATAAGCTGATAAAAGCCAGATTCAGTCAAGAATTTACTGATCACTTCCATTTAGTTAGCCTCGCTTTCTGTTATTTTACATTTTTACATTGACACTAATGGGTCTCCTGTTTTTACTGATGCTCCTTTTATAACATTAATTGATGATATAACTCCGTCAGCTGGTGCTAGTATTTCATTTTCCATTTTCATTGCTTCTAATATGAGTAATACTTGACCTGCTTTTACAGTTTCACCCTCTGAAACCTTGATATCTAATATTGTTCCAGGCATTTCTGCTTTTATTGCATTTGCTCCAGCTGGTGCAGGTTTTGCTACTGCTTTTTTAGGTACTTTAGGTGCAACTGGCTTTTGTGGAGCTGAAGGTGCGGATGTTACTACTGAAGCAGTACTATTTGATGACTTAATCTCTTCTACTTCTACCTCGTAGCTATTACCGTTAACTTTTATCATAAACTTTCTCATATTATATTCCTCCTTAGACATTTCATTCTAATTATTTATATAATTGCTCTTGTCTTCCCATCCTGCCCCAAACTCCTGTTGTTTGAGGAATTCTTTTTATACTCTTAATATGAATATTATCTATAGACGTTGAAAGCATTGATGCTACAGCTGCTGAAATTACTGCAACTAATTCTTCATCATCATTTTCTACTTCTTCAACAGCTACAAGCTCAGCATTTTTTTCTACAATTTCTTCTTTTTTCTTTCTTCCAAAAACATTTCTAATACCATCTATCATAAACGATATCAAAATTAAAGTTAAAAAAACAATGCCCATGCTAAAAAGCGTTACAAATAATCCCTGCATAAAAGTTACCTTTTCACCAATCAATTAATTCACCTCTCTTTATAGCTTTCTTAAGATACTACTGTTATAATGGCATATTTCCATGTTTTTTAGCTGGCAGTACTTGTCTCTTTGTAGAAAGCATATCAAAAGCACTTATAATTCTTTTTCTAGTTGATGAAGGTTCTATGACATCATCTACATAGCCCCTTGAGGCTGCTACGTATGGATTTGCAACTGCATCTCTATATTCCTTAATTTTTTCTGTCCTCGCTGCTACAGGATCATCTGCTGCTTTAATGTCTTTTCTAAATATTATATTTGCAGCTCCTTCTGGTCCCATTACTGCTATTTCTGCATTTGGCCATGAAAGAACCATATCAGCACCTAAATCTTTACTACACATAGCTAAGTATGATCCACCATATGCTTTTCTGATTATTACAGATACTTTTGGTACTGTAGCTTCACTATATGCATATAGTAACTTCGCACCATGTCTTATTATTCCGCCATATTCTTGAGTTGTACCAGGTAAGAACCCAGGAACATCTATTAAGTTAAGTATTGGTATATTAAATGAATCACATGTTCTAATAAATCTACTTGCTTTATCAGAAGCATTTATATCTAAACATCCAGCTAAGTTTTTAGGTTGGTTTGCTATAACTCCAACTGACTTTCCATTTAATCTCATGAAACCAGTTATTATATTTTGTGCATAATAAGGCTGATATTCTAAAAATTCACCATTATCTGCTAATAATCCTATGATTTCTTTCATATCGTATGCTTTATTAGGATTATCAGGTACTATTTCGTTTAATCTTTCTTCCACTCTATTTATGTCATCTTGTGTGTCGAATGCCGGTGTATCTTCTAAATTATTTGATGGTAAAAAACTAAGTAATAATTTTATTCTTTGTATACATTCTTGTTCGCTTGAATCTATAAAATGCGCAACACCACTTGTTTGGTTATGTGTCATAGCTCCACCAAGCTCTTCTGCAGTAACTTCTTCACCTGTAACTGTCTTTATAACTTGTGGTCCTGTTATAAACATTTTACTTGTGTTTTCAACCATAAATATAAAATCTGTTAACGCTGGCGAATATACAGCTCCACCTGCACAAGGACCTAATATAACTGATATTTGAGGTATAACACCTGATGCAATAGTATTATTATAGAATATTCTGCCATATCCTGCTAATGCATCTACACCTTCTTGTATTCTAGCTCCACCTGAGTCATTTATTCCTATAACTGGTGCTCCTACTTTTAATGCCATTTCTTGAATCTTGCATATTTTAGCTGCATGCATTTCTCCAAGTGATCCGCCTATTACTGTGAAATCCTGTGCAAATACATACACTAATCTTCCATCTACTGTTCCATATCCAGTAATTACACCCTCTCCAGGTGCACTTTTCTTTTCCATGCCAAAATTTGTACATCTATGTGTGATAAACGCATCTATTTCCACAAAGGTATTTTCATCTAGCAACGCTTCTATTCTTTCTCTAGCTGTAAGCTTTCCTCTTTCGTGTTGTTTCTTTATACTTTCTTCTCCACCGCCTAGCCTAATTTTCGATTTTCGTGCTTGTAATTCTTCAAGTTTAGTGCTTGACATATGTTTTACCCTCCTTTATTACTAATCTCTCTGGCAAAGCTCTACTAAAACACCATTTGTACTTTTAGGATGGCAGAAAGCTATTTTCGCTCCACCTGCACCATATCTAGGTTTTTCATCTATCATTCTTATTCCTTTATTTTTCATATCTTCTATAGCTTTTTCTATATCTTCTACTCTAAAAGCTATATGCTGCATGCCTTGTCCTTTTTTTTCTATGTATTTTGCTATAGGTCCGTCTTCCTCTGTTGATTCTAATAATTCTAACTCAGTATCTCCAATTGGTAAAAAAGCAACTTTCACTTTTTGTTCTTCAACAATTTCTGTATCATGTAATTTTAATCCTAGTACTTGTGTATAAAATTTAAGAGTTTCTTCTAAGCTTTTTACAGCTATACCTATATGATCTACCTTCATTACCATAAAAAAACCTCCTTAAATTTAACCCAAAATATTCATTTAAAAAATATATTGGAAATTATTATCATGAATAATCTAGATTTATTTATTTTTAATTAAACTTAATATCTCATCTTTTGCAGTATATGGATCAATTTTTCTTAATACTACATCGTTAGATATATTATTAAGAAAATCGTTTTTTTGTGCTTTCTTCATTATTATATTCATAAGTTCAGTTTCTACCATGCTTATTATCTCTTTTCTAGCATTTTCTCCTCTTCTGTCGCTAAGTTCTCCACATTCTTCCATGTAATCCATATGACTTAGTATCTCATTTAATAGCTCATTTACACCTTCATTTAGTCTTGCTGTTACTTTTACTACTGGAATCCTTCTATCTTGTCTATGTCCTAAATCTAAAACTGTTTGAATTTCTCTAGCTGTTTTGTCTGCACCTTGTAAGTCACTTTTGTTAACAGCAAAGACATCTCCTATTTCCATCACTCCTGCTTTTATCGCCTGAATATCATCCCCTAATCCGGGTACCATAACCATAACTACTGTATCTGCTGTCTTCACTATGTCTACTTCTGATTGTCCTACTCCAACTGTCTCTACAAATATATAATCCATTCCAAATATATCTAATATCTTAACAGCTCCCTGTGTAGCTTTAGAAAGTCCTCCAAGATATCCTCTTGTACCCATACTTCTAATAAAAACTCCTTTGTCTAGTGCTAAATCAGACATTCTAACTCTATCACCTAATATTGCACCCCCACTAAAAGGACTCGTTGGGTCTACTGCTATTATTCCTACTTTTTTCCCTCTTTTTCTTAATTCTTTGGCAAGTTTATCAGTTAGTGTACTTTTCCCTCCACCTGGAGGTCCAGTTATTCCTATAATGTGAGCTTTTCCGGTTTTATTATAAAGTTTTTTTACTAAATCTATTGCTTCTTGTTCTTCATTTTCAAATAGCGAGATAAGACGAGCACATGCTCTCTTATCTCCTAATAGAAGCTTATTTTCAATATTCATACTGACACCACCAATTTGTCATTATTGGACTCTTTTGACATTTTTTCTTATGAAATCTATTGTTGTGCCTGTAGTTGTTCCAGGTGTAAATATCTCAGCTATACCTGCTTTTTTCAATCCAGGTATATCTTCATCCGGTATAACTCCACCACCAATTACTAATACATCATCTGCTCCTTGTTCATTTAAAAGCTCCATAACCTTTGGAAACAAATGATTATGTGCTCCTGATAGTATACTCATGGCTACTACATCTACGTCTTCTTGTATAGCAGCTGCTACTATCTGCTGTGGTGTTTGTCTTAATCCAGTATATATAACTTCCATACCTGCGTCTCTTAATGCTCTTGCAATTACTTTTGCTCCTCTATCATGACCATCAAGACCCGGTTTGGATACTAATACTCTAATTGGTCTGTCCATAAAATATCCTCCTTTTCATATAAAAATCATACCCTGATTAATCAATATTTAAATTATAAGTTAACAGATTGTTGATATTCTCCAAATACCTCTCTCATAATTCCACATATTTCTCCTAAAGTAGCATATACCTTAACTGCTTCTACTATAAATGGCATTACGTTTTCTTCGCCTTGACATGCCATTCGTAGAGCTTCTAATCTTTCTTTTACCTTATCATTATCTCTTCTTGCTTTTAACTGAGCAAGCTTAGCTTTTTGTCTTTCTCCTACCTGTGGATCAACTTTTAATAATCCTTTAGGACTTTCTTCTTCTATTTGGAACTTGTTCATTCCTACAACTATCCTAGAATTATCTTCTATTTCTTTTTGATAATCATATGCTGAATCCATTATTTCTTTTTGTATATATCCTAGGTCGATAGCTCTAGGAGCACCACCTAAATCATCTATTTTATTAATATATTCCATAGCTTTCTTTTCTATTTCATTTGTTTTTGCTTCTATAACATATGAACCAGCTAATGGATCAATAGTATTAGTTACTCCACTCTCATGTGCTACTATTTGCTGTGTTCTTAAAGCTATTCTCACTGAATCTTCTGTTGGAAGCGCAAGTGCTTCATCTCTAGAATTTGTATGAAGTGATTGCGTTCCTCCTAATACAGCTGCTAATGTTTGTATTGTAACACGAATGATATTATTGTCTGGTTGTTGTGCTGTTAATGTTGAACCACCAGTTTGTGTATGGAATTTAAGTGCCATTGATTTTGGATTTTTAGCACCAAATCTTTCTTTCATTATTTTAGCCCATAATCTTCTTGCCGCTCTATATTTTGAAACTTCTTCTAATAAATCATTGTGTGCATTGAAAAAGAAAGATAATCTTGGTGCAAATGTATCAACATCTAATCCTGCTTTTATAGCAGCATCAACATAAGCTATACCATCTGCTAGAGTAAATCCAACCTCTTGTGCTGCAGTTGATCCAGCTTCTCTGATATGATAACCAGAAATACTGATTGTATTCCATTTAGGAACATATTTTGAGCAATATTCAAATATATTTGTTATTAGTCTCATAGAAGGTTCTGTAGGAAATATATATGTCCCTCTAGCAATGTATTCTTTTAATATATCATTCTGTATTGTTCCTCTAAGTTTATCAGATGATACTCCTTGCTTTTCTGCAACAGCTATGTACATTGCAAGTAGAACTGATGCAGGTGCATTTATAGTCATTGATGTACTAACTTTATCTAAAGGTATACCATCAAATAGTACTTCCATATCTTCTAAAGAATCTATAGCAACTCCTACTTTTCCAACTTCTCCCTCTGATAACGGATGATCTGAATCATATCCTATTTGAGTTGGAAGATCCATTGCTACTGATAATCCTGTAGAACCTTGCTCAACTAGGTATTTATATCTTTTGTTTGACTCTTCTGCTGTGGCAAATCCAGCATACATTCTCATTGTCCATAGTCTACCTCTATACATTGTAGGTTGAACACCTCTTGTGTATGGATATTGTCCTGGAAAGCCTATATCATCATTGTATTGTAATGATTCAACATCTTCTGGTGTATAAAGCCTATTTACATTTTCTCCGGATCCTGTTGTGAAATTTTCCATCCTTTCTGGAAATCTTGAAAGAGCTTTGTTAACCTTAGCCTGCTGCCATTGCTCTTTTTCTTGCTTAATTTGTTTAAGCATATCATTGTCAAACACTTGAAAAATCCCTCCTATCATATTTAGAGACTGAAAAAATAAGTTCCTAATACTGCAATGGGAAGTTATTTTTCGAATATCCCTTTGACTTAAACTAACATCTTGTACTTCCAGATATAAATTACACTATTATATTTAACATTGAATCAAAGTAACCAATTTATAGTACAATTTCGTTAGCGTTTATAGAACTATCGTTCTATATTTTTTCGTAAAACATTAATATTCATGTATAGACTAATACATAATTAATAATTTTGCAAGATATTTTATCAAATTATTTATAAAATGAAATAAAACTTTCAAATACTTATATTAAATAAGTATTTTTTTATTAATTTTTTATAATCAAAATTTTTGAAAGTTCCCTAAATAACTCATAAAAAAATACAATATCACTCTACAATTTTAATGTAGTAGTTTTATTGTACTTTTTAATACTAATTCTTAATTTTATTTAAAAACTTTTCTATATTTACTATATATCTTGTATGTGTCCCTTCTCCTATTTTCTTATTTTCATCATATGCCTCTACTTTAAAACAAAGTTTTTTACCGTCAATTTCTATTAACTTTGCTACAGCATAAACCTTTTGTCCTACTGGAGTTGCACTTATGTGATTTACATTTACATTTATACCAACTGTTGAATATTCATTGCCCAATTCTTTATCTACTGCGTTAAGTGAAGCATTTTCCATTAAGCCTATCATAACTGGTGAAGCAAAAACATAAATATCTCCACTTCCAAATTCCGCTGCAGTATCTTTATCTGTTACAATTTTTTCTACTCTTGCTTCTAATCCTATTTTTAAATTAGAAAACATATTTCCACCTCATCCTTTATGAAATTTTTTTACTAAAATATTATATCACATATAACTAATATATCTCCTTGATTATTTATAACTAGCCTAGTATTTCATCAATGTATAACTTTTATAATGAAACTCCTACTCATTTCATTCCTAGGAATAAGCGATTCACATCAAATCATAGATTTGAGTTTTCTACTTAAAAGCATAATTTAAAGGGAGATTAACTATAACCTCCCTTACATTTTTATTCTTCTTCTTTTTTTGTTATATCTAATTTATCAGTATTACTTTCAGGTAAAAGATCATCTAAACCAGCATCTTTTTTACCTGTAAAAATTTCTTCAAATTCTTCAGCTGACAAAGTTTCTTTTTCAAGTAATGCTTGCGCTACTTCATGAAGTTTATCCATGTTTTCACTTAACAGCTTTTGTGCTTTGTTGTATGCATTATCTATTATGCATCTCATTTCATTGTCTATTTCTGCTGCTACTTCTTCACTGTAATTTTTACTTCTTCCTAAATCTCTTCCTATGAATACTTCATTATCATCAGTTCCATATGTCATTGGTCCAAGCTTATCACTCATTCCATAATGAGTAACCATATTTCTTGCTATCTTTGTAGCTCTTTCTATATCATTTGAAGCACCTGTGCTAATATCATTTAGCACCAATTTTTCTGCTACTCTACCACCTAACAAATGTATTAATGTTTCTTCCATTTCTATTTTTGAAGTATAATATTTATCTTCCTTTGGAAGTATCATCGTAAAACCACCAGCTCTTCCTCTTGGAATTATACTTATTAGGTGAACTGGGTCTGTATTTGGTAGTAATCTAGCTACAACAGCATGCCCTGCCTCATGGAAAGCAGTAAGTTTTCTTTCTTTTTCACTAATAACTCTGCTTTTCTTTTCTGGTCCTGCTATTACCTTTGTTATAGCTTCTTCTGTTATATCCATTGAAATTTTCTTTAAATTTTTCCTAGCTGTTAAAAGTGCTGCTTCATTCATTAAATTTTCTAAATCTGCTGGTGTAAAACCTGGTGTTCTTCTAGCTAATATTTTTAAATCTACATCCTCTTCTAACGGTTTACCTCTTGAATGTATTTTTAATATAGCTTCTCTTCCAACAATATCCGGTACTCCCACATGTACCTGTCTATCAAATCTACCTGGCCTTAATAACGCTGGGTCTAATATATCAGGTCTATTGGTTGCTGCTATAATGATTATGCCTTCATTGTCTCCAAATCCATCCATTTCTACAAGTAATTGGTTTAATGTCTGTTCTCTTTCATCATGTCCTCCACCAAGTCCAGCACCTCTTCTTCTACCAACTGCATCTATCTCATCAATAAATACTATACATGGTGAATTTTTCTTGGCTTGTTCAAATAAATCTCTAACTCTGGAAGCTCCAACTCCTACAAACATTTCAACAAAATCAGAACCACTTATACTGAAAAATGGTACTCCTGCTTCACCAGCAACTGCTCTTGATAAATATGTTTTACCAGTCCCGGGAGGTCCCACCATCAAAACTCCTTTAGGTATCCTAGCTCCAAGAGCTATATATTTTTTAGGATCTGAAAGAAAATCCACTATTTCCTTTAACTCTTCTTTTTCTTCATCTAAACCAGCAACATCTTTAAATGATACTTTTTTATTTCCATCTTGCTTATGCATTTTTGCTTTGCTTTTACCGAAGGACATAACCCTGCTTCCTCCACCTTGGGACTGCTGCATAAAAACAAACCAAAACACAACAATTACTAATATCATAAATATAGTTGGTAATATTTGCATGATCCAAGGAGTGCCTTCTTCTTGTTCAGCTTCAATCAATAAATCTGTGTTTAAGTCTTGAAACTTATCTATATAAGCTTTTTCAACTTCTGGTATTTGTGATATAAAATTTTTACCTTCCTTGTACGAAGCTACATATACACCCGTAATTTGATGATCCACAATCTTTATATTTTTAACATGCTTGGCTTCAATCTCTTGTTCTAACAAGCTGTATTCTATTTTTTCTGTCTTTTCCATTGGCTTTGTCATTATATGAACAAGAGCTATTATTATTATAAATATTAGTAAATAAAAGCTTATACCTCTAAAAAACTTTCTCAACTACAGTCCTCCTCTCATTAATAAATCATTGTTGTAGTTGTTTTGATTTAATTAGATAAAAAATTTTTCAATTCTACATACTGTGATTTAACTAATAAATTCTATTATTATCTCGATTTATACTATCCTAGATTATTTCATAGAAAATAAATACTATACTGTATTCTTCTTTTTATAAGTATCAAATCTAAAAGCAAAATCAATTACTTATTCAAGTAATCTGAAACTATAATAAATTTAATCAATATTATTTATATATTTCTTCCTTTAATATTCCTATATATGGTAAGTTTCTGTATTTTTCAGCGAAATCTAGCCCAAATCCAACAACAAATTCATTTGGTACTTCAAATCCAGTATAATCAACGTCTACTTCAACCTGTCTGCCATCAGGTTTGTCTAAAAGTGTACATATTTTTATGCTCTTAGGATCTCTAGATTTTAAGTTTTCTATCAAATACTTCAATGTTAATCCACTATCTATAATATCTTCTACTATTAATATATCTCTCCCTTCTATACTAGTATCTAAATCTTTAATTATTTTAACTACTCCAGAAGACTTCGTTGAAGCACCATAACTTGATATAGCCATGAAATCCATTTCCAGATTTAAGTTTATATTTTTTGCAAGTTCTGTTATGAACATAACTGCTCCCTTTAAGACACATATTAACACTAAATCCTTACCTTTATATTCTTCAGTAATCTGTAATCCTAAATCTTTAATTTTTGCTTCTAATTCTTCTCTTGAAATTAATATCCTTTCAATGTCCTTTATCATATAAATCCTCCTTAGTGATATATTGTATTAATATCACTTTCTTAGTATTTTTATCGACTTTATACAAATCACTTAACCTATATCCTACTACCCATATGATATTTTTTTCATCTTCAATAATCGGTATATTATCTCTTTCTTCTCTAGGAATTTTATTGTCTATAAAATAATCCTTGAGTTTTTTACTACCTTTCATTCCAAATGGAACAAATTTATCACCAGGTTTTCGATTTCTTATATATAAGTCGCCTTTTATTTTATCATAATCAATGTATTTTATAAACCTATCATTAGATTTAAAATCAATTTTTTGTATATCCTTAATTTCTATAATAATATCTGATTTAAAATTATTATTATAATTTTTAGCATTTAAAACAAGTTTATTTCTATCTTTGATAACTTTATGTAAACTATTTTCTTTTTTTCTTATCAAACATGTGTCATATTTTTTTAATAATTCGACTCCCATTGTTGTATCGTGAGTTTTACCTGCTACACCATTTTCTATGAAATGAGTTATAATTTTTATATGTTTTAAGCCTATATTTTTCCTGTTACCATTAATTGCTTCTATACTTAATCTTATTATTCTTGATTTAATAGAAATATGTAATTCTTTAAATTCCTCTACTTTTATTTCTATAATATTTTTGCTCTTTTTATTGCATACTTTTTCAAATTTTTCTTCTGCATACTTATTAATAAAGTCATTATCTTCATTCATTATATTTGCTGTTCTTGTCAATGTATTTACTATGCCTTTATTGAAGTTATTTTCGATATAAGGTATTAATTCTAGTCTTATTTTATTTCTCCCATAAATGGGCTGAAGGTTAGTTTTATCTATTCTAGGATTCAAGTTATTGTCTTCACAATATTCCTCTATCAGAGATCTGTCAATACTTAACAAAGGTCTTATGATATTACCTACCTTAAATTCCATTCCTTTTAATCCTTCTATCCCTGTACCTCTTAAAAACCTCATCATAACAGTTTCAGCTTGATCATTTTTGTTATGTGCAACTGCTATTTTATTTGCAGATTCTTTTTTTAGAATTTCGTTAAAAAACTTATATCTTAGTTCTCTTCCTGCTTCTTCAGAAGACATTTTATTTATTTTTGCATACTCGTCCATATTAACCTTTTTATTATAAAAAGGTATATTCCACTGTTTACATATATTTTTAACATATTTTTCATCTTTGTCGGCTTCTTTACCTCTAATTCCATGATTAATATGTACGGAAATAATGGTAAAATTTATTGATTTTTGTATATTTTTCAAAACACAAAGAAGAGCCATGGAATCAGGCCCTCCAGAAACTCCTACAACTAACTTGTCTCCTGATTTGATTAAATTATTATCAACAATTGTATCATAAACTTTTTGTTCCAAATCATCACCTACAGCTAAAACTATTTTATCGTTTTGTAAATTTATTAGTTTTATTTTTTTATTATACCAAAAAACAACTATGTTTATAAAATATATTTCAAATTTTTTAGAATCTACAAAAGTCTTTATAAAATAAAATTTCTAAAAAGCTTCTAAGTAACATTATTTTATAATCAATCTTAATACATTATGTTTCACTAAAATGTTACTTCATTTTAGCATACAATATAATAAAAAAAATAAAAAAATGCTTAAGCTTGTTGTAAATAAAATATCTATAATACGATAATATAAATATTTATTATTTATTACTGAATTATAAACTATTTTTAATTCTTTTTCAAATATTTTTATATTTTTATATCTACATTTTAAAGATTCTATTATAAAATCCTTTACTATTTTATTTATTTTGAGTTCTTTTACAATAATAATTAAATCATTAAAATCAAATTTTAGTGGATTTAGTTCTTTATCTATAAATAAATGTATTATTAACATTGTTGTGTTAAATATTAGTATTTGTTCTTTAGAGACTTTAGAATTACTACACCATGAACTCATATTATACGCAGGGGTAAACTCGGTAGCAGATCTATCTAAGGAAACTACCGAGCCAAAATCTATAATCATAATTTTATTATTTTTTTTGTCTATTAGTATATTATCAGGCTTTATATCGTAATACATATATTTTTTTGTAAACATTTGTTTTAAATATTTTATTAATACTAGCCATATACTTATAATATTTTTTTCAGTTATATTATTATTCATAGTTGCATATTCACGCAAACTAATTCCATCTATATAATCCATAACTAAAAAAAAATGCGCCTTTTGATTGATATATATATCATCCATATCATAAATTGTTGGTATAAAATCTAAATTTTTCAGACTATTCATGACTTCATATTCTCTAGATATAGAATACATATTATCACTAATTTTAAGTGCAAAAATATTATCATCTTCATCACAAACTTTATAAATAGTTCCTACTCCACCGCTTCCAATTTTACTTAAAACTGTATATTTATTTTGATTCCATTTTCCTATGATACTATTCTTCATATTATCAAACTTTCAAATAAGCCTTCTTCTTTTAAAGTATCATTCTTATTATTTAACAAGTTTATAGCTGCTTGTAGTGCTGATCCTGTTGGTGTCAATCCGCCTATTTCAATTTCTTTTATAGCTTTTTCTAAACTCTTTATATCATTTGTAAGATTAGATATGATTTTGGAATCTGTTTCTTCATCACATGGATAAGCTATAACGCTAACAAAAGTTTTTCCTTTTCTTTCACTTAAATTTCTTAATAGGCTAATAATACTCTTTTTTGCTATTTCTATTTTATTGGTCATACTTTTACTACAATCTAAAACAACGCTACATTTTATTGTCATTCCATCTTCAATTTTTTCTATAAAATTAATTATTTTTTTTCTAGAATCGGGCTCAATATTTTGCAATTCTTTACCAATAATTGCTTGTAATTCTTTATTTACTGCTTGTTCAATAGTTTTACATACTGTTTGTTTTGTTAACAAACAAATACTCTTCTCCAAATCTTCAATATCAGTAATTTCCCAAAGACCTCTTCCTGCCTTTGCTATACCTTTTATTTCTTGTAAGTACTCTTTATCTTTAGAACCTTCTATTATGCCAATAGTACTTATTGATATACCACTATTAACTGCATTTTCAGCAACCGTTATTGGGTTAATACCTTTATTAGATTTTCCATCAGTTACAAGTATTATTTGCTTAAATTCAATATTTTTTTCCATAATATCCCTCCTAGTATTAATGATTATTTACATTTTTTATATTTATATACTTTTTCGAGGGATAGTAAGTTCATTTTACGCTTTTCCATATTTTTGTCGCCAATATAGTCATATCATCTCTATTTTTTATTGGTGCTATTTTTAACGCCGAATCCATGATTTTATCTGCAACTGTTTGAGGATTTACACTATCAATATTTCTTATAATTTCGGTTAACCAAGCTTCTTTATCTTGACTATCTTCATTAGCATCCAAAACTCCATCAGATAACATAATTATAATATCTCCATTTTTTATTTGCTCTTCATATACATAAATATCAACTTCTTTCAATATACCTATTGGTAAACTGCTAGAATTTATGGATATAATTGTTTTATTTCTTTTTATATACGTAGGTGCTGAGCCGATTTTTACAAATTGTCCTTTCCCAGTATAAAGGTCTAATATAGACATATCCAATGTTGTCAACATTTCATCATTAGATTTTAAAATTAATATAGAATTTATAGTTTTTAAAGCTACTTCCTTATTATATCCTGCTTCTAAAAATTTTTCTAATAATGAAACTACGGTACTGCTTTCTATATTTGCCTTGTAGCCTACTCCCATACCATCACTTAATATTGTAAAATAGTTGTTTTTACGTTCACCAAAAACATAACTATCTCCAGAAACCTTGGCAAAAGAATTATTTACTCTTGATACTTTTGTTATTGCATTAAATCTATTAGCTTTGATTAACTTTATTTTTGAATACTTGTTATTTTGAGAACTGCCATAAAAGTATTTATCCATTTTAATTTTATATCCAACAATAGAAGACACTATTTTAATAAGTTTTTGTACTTGGCTATTATCTAATTTGTTTTTTGTTTCTACTATTATCTCGAATTTTTCACTACTCGATTCTGTGACTACAACCTCTGTTACTGCAATCTCATTATTTTTTAATTGTATATAAATACTATTCTCTACATCCTCTTTAAACCTTATATCTTCTTCTATTTCTTGTGATAAATCAACCATTATATTTGATACTCCTTTTAATTGTTGCGAAACTAACTGCCTACTCTCTTGTATTTTTTTATTCCAAACATAGTTTAATTTGTATAAATCAAATAGATAATTACATTTATCCACTATCTTATTAGGGCGAAGACATCTTTTCCTTATCAAAAGTGGAAGATTTTTTTCTTTTAAGTTTCCTTTCATCTCAATCATATTCATTAAATCAAACATAGCTTTATATGTGTTATAAAAGTCATTTTTCCAACATATTGAATATAAAGAACAATTTTTACATACACCTTCTGATATCTTATCAATAAAATCTGATATATCTTTATTTTGAGTATAATTTTCTCCTTGAATAACCCTATCAAAGGTTATTGATAATTCTTCAAAAACCTCTGATAATTCCATTAATCTTTTTTTTGTTATATATTTAATCCTATTATGATAAGATTTTTTAACTGTAAGTTTATTTCTGTTAAGTAGTATAGTACGGTCAAAAGCTTCTATGAAACTTTTGCCAAGCAGTAGAAACATTAATGCTCCAGCTATAATTTCTCTAGTCTTTATTACAATATCAACAGCTTCTATGGAATAATATGAGATTATAAAATAAGACATTATAAAACTTATAGAACTTGCTAATTTACCTAATTCTTTAAATAATCCTGTCATCAGTCCACAAAAACCTAGTATTGCAACTGTTATATATATAAATGGCGTACTAAAAGATATAATCAATCCAACAGCAATACCAATAGCTGCACCCATTGATGGTCCTTTCATATTACCAACTGCAATTATTATAAATATACTAATTATACTCCTTAGCGAGAAACCATAAATTTGAGCTTGTCCTACACCAGCAATAACTAAAGCTAAAATAATAACTAATGATATTATTTCCTCGTTTATTAAATCCTCATCATACTTAAAAAATACAGAAATACCATAGTTAAATATATAAGTTGCTGCAAATATTATAACTGCTTCAAAACTAAGCATTATAAAGTCGTATATAAAGTAGTCTTTTATACTTAAAAAAACAATCCTTATAAAGACAATTAAGAATGATGATAACAAAGCTGAACCTATTTTATTAAATTCTATATTTGTTTTAAAAACATTATGCAAAAAAAGCAATATCCATATTGCCATTATATATTCGTATTTCGTCATTCCTGTAACAGTTAATAGACCAATAGTAGCACTTAATCCTGTCAACCAATTTCTTTTACCTTTCACCATATAGGCTCCGACTAATGCTATTGAGAAAGGCATAAAGTTATTCATTAGTTTTACTCTAGATATAAAAATACATATAATTGTTATAAAAAAATACGGAATACTAATATACAAATAGTTTTTTATATCTTCGATTCTTGCCGTATCCCTATTTATGTTTTTTAACTTTATATTTTGTACTATTTCATTAACCATTAACTCACCACCCTTTACTTTGTGCCTGCTATTGTATCAAAACTCAGCTGTTTTATTTGTCAATAAAGGGTATTAGTTAAAAAAAAGTGTTTTACACAAAATTTAATAAATTATCATATGATGTGAACTTTTTAGCTTGTATGACATATTTTTATCTGTTTAAATCGTTGTAGCTTATCATTTTTATAATTCTAAATGTTCAATATAATCATATAATAAGTTTATAATAGTATTTATCGCCATAAAACCATTATTTATTTCTAATTTAAAAATAAAAAAAATACTCATTATGACAATAATCTATCATATTTAGAGTATTTTAATTAATCTATAGTATTCGACATAATTTCTATAGAAAATAAATATAAAAATTCAATACTTTTTAAATTGTCTACCTATTCTTTCTAAATAACCTAAACCTTTGCTAGATTAATAGCTTGTCAATACAGTTCTTTTAGTATAAAAAAACTTCTATTAACACCTAGTAATTGTATCTTTTAAAACTATTCTATTTACATTAAATTAATAAAAGTTAGTTTTAAGTTTTTAAAATAAAAAAAATTTATAATATGAAAAAACCGGTAAAACCGGTTTAAATATGCAAATATATTAACGAGATCTTGAATTACCTCTTTTAGATTCTCTATTTTTTATCTGGTCTTGTCTCTCTGTACTGTCTTTTAAAAATTGTGACATTTTATCCTCAAAAGACATACCACGTTGAATACGCTCCGTTTTATTGGACCAGTCTATCTCTGTAGGCTGCCTATTACTTCTTTTCGGTTTAGCTTGTCTTATAGATAAACTTATCTTTCCTCCTTCAATAGATAAAACTTTAACATTTACCTTTTGTTTATTTTTTAGATGCTTTTTTATATCACTTACGTATTCATGTGATACCTCTGAAATATGGACTAATCCAGTCTCTCCTTCTGGTAGCTGAACAAAAGCACCAAAGTTTGTTATGCCTGTAACTGTGCCTTTAACTACATTTCCTACTTTAACTGGCATATATAAACAATTCCTCCTTTAAAAATTATCTGTTTAATCTTTTAAAGTATATATTAATATTTCTAATATGTCAATAATAACACATTAAATATAATATGTCTATATTTGCTTTTATAACGTTTATAAACAATTTTTAATATATTGTACTATATGATAAGTAAGCCTTTTTTTATAATATTTATGATGCTAAATTAATATTATTGTAAAAATAAATAATTTTTTTCTATTCTTCATCTTTCTTATCTTTTTTCTTTTCTTCTATGTAAATATATTCACCAGGCTTAACCATTTTTAGTTCATCTCTAGCTATAGATTCAACAAATTCTAATGAATTTCCTTTCTCTATCTTTCCCTTTAAATCTTCAATATCATTAGTAACAGCATCTATTTTTTCTTCTTCCTCTGCTATTTGATTCTTTAAATCATATATTAATATATATTTTTTGAAACAAAGACTCAATAGGTATATTGTTATAATCAACAGAAAAACAGTTCTAAACTTAAATAGCTTTTTCTTTTTTCTTTTCATATTTTATCCATCCTTAAAAATTTTATACTAATCCTATTAAATTAGTGCTTCTTAAATAAAATATATTTTGTATGCTTTTTTATATCATATATTATTCTATATGGTAAACTTAAAATCCTTTTTATTCTTTTTTTATGTTTTATCACTTTTTTGTTAATTTTCAATCTCATTTTAACTAATATATTTTTAATATACTTTAATGGTAATACTAAATATCTTAATATATATATAATAGGTTTTATAAGTAATCCTATAATCTTTATCATAGCTTTAATAATGATTTTGCTTAGTAATAAGCTGTAAATTAAGACACCTAAAATAAACCCTAATAATACGTACCCTCTAAGTTGACCCCAATTACTGTAGAATAATATACCAATTGATATTATAGATATTAATATCCAAAATAGCAAGTCTTCTATTAATGTTGCTAGTCTTTTTGGCTTAATAAAATATCTGAAAACTCTGTATAAATCATAAATAAAACCTATTATTAGTCCTCCATAAATTGTAGTGAGAAAAATTAAAATCTGGTCCTTCGTTAATACATACATACAAACACCTCATAAAGCTATTTAAACATATTTTTTAATAGACCTTTCTTATGATTTATAGATTTATTACTGTATACCATAGAATCAATGTGTCCTTCTATTTTGACATTTGCATCATCCAGATTTAATTTGCTAATATTTAAAACCTCGCCTTTTATTGTCACTACCCCATTTGTTGTAACAATGACTATACAGCTTTCATTAAATTTATCTACGTGCTCAACACCAGTTATATTTAATTTTTTTCTATCTTCTAGATATATATTTTGATTAGTAGTATTTACTATATTATTCATACTAATCCCCCTTTTACTACTCATGTTAAAAGAGTATGTTTTAAAAACTTACTTTATGACATGAATAATGAAACAAAAACTTTGATTAAATTAATTTAATGTATTATAATTTCTCACATTTTTTAAAGTACTCTATAGATTAAAAAAAGGTTATCTCTATATAGAAATAATTTTCTATTTTGAGATGACCTCTTTATTATAGTATCTTGTATAACTTATGTGCATCGTCTTTAGTAACATGTTCCAATAACTCTATAACTTCTACTTTTAATGTCTTGTTACCAAAAATAACTTCTATTATATCCCCAGGTGTTACTTCTGCTCCCGGCTTAACTTCCTTATCATTTATTAAGACTCTTCCTTTTTCACATGCTTCCTTTGCTAAAGTTCTTCTCTTTATTATTCTAGAATTTTTTAAAAATTTATCTATCCTCATTAATTCACTCTCCATTTCTAACAAGGTTATTTTTTCATTATCTAGTAAAATAATTAAAGTTTTTTATGTTAAATTTCTGAAACATAACAGAAATAATTTCTTTTGTGTTTTAAAAAATCAGGTCAAAGACCTGATTTTCTACTTATTAACTGCTTCTTTTAATGTTTTACCAGCTTTAAATACTGGAGCTTTAGATGCTGGAATTAATATTTTTTCTTTAGGATTTCTTGGATTTCTTCCTTCTCTTTCTTTACGATGTCTTACTTCAAATGTTCCAAATCCAACTAATTGAACTTTATCTCCATTTTCAAGAGCACCTTTTACACTTTCCATAAATGCATTTAAAGCACTTTCAGCATCTTTTTTTGTCAAATTGCTTTTATCAGCCATACTTGTTATAAGATCTGCTTTGTTCATTAAAATACCTCCCTATTTTTGAACTGTAAACTCAGTTATGTAGCTATAAGACAATACTAATATAATTAACTAATATTCTAGGTATCTTTGTAAAATCCTTCTTTTCAATATTATTTTTTATCTTTTTTTAAGTTTTTATGTATTTTTGATAAATTCCATAGTTCATTCATTTCTTTTAATGTCATTTCTTTCAAATCTCTATCTTGTTTCTTACTTTCTTCTTCCATAAATTTGAACCTAAAAATGAATTTTTCTATTGTATTTATTAGAGATGTTTCAGGATTAACCTTACAAAACCTACTTAAGTTTACTACTGCAAATAATAAATCTCCTAATTCCTCTTCTATATTAGATTGATCATTATTTTCTATTGCCTCTTCTAGCTCTCTAAATTCCTCTTTAACCTTTTCTAACACTTGATTGATATTATCCCAGTCAAAACCAATTTTAGCGACCTTCTTTTGGATTTTGTGGCTTCTCATCAATGCAGATAATCCTTTTGGGATGTTTTCTAAACCTTCTGAGTACGATTCGATATTTTTCTCTTTATCTTTTATGCTTTCCCAAATGTGTCGCACTTGGTTAGCTGTATCTACTTTTACTTCTCCAAATACATGGGGATGCCTATTTATTAATTTCGAAGAAAGCTTTGCTATTACATCCCACAAATTAAAGGTTCCTTCTTCTTTTGCTATTTGACTATGAAAAATAACTTGTAACAATAAATCCCCTAATTCTTCCGCTAAATTATCTGAATCATCATTATTAATTGCTTCTACTACTTCATAGGCTTCTTCTAACACATATTCTCTTAACGAACTGTGTGTTTGTTTCATATCCCATGGGCAACCATTCTTACCTCTTAATCTTTCCATTATTGTTATCAGATCGTGTAAATTATATACTTGTTTATTTAAATAATCAACAGCAGGTATAAACAAGCAAGATTTATGATCCCAACTAGTCAATCTATCAATTTCATAGACTAAAACTTTTTTTGACGTGAAATCTAATTCCTCTTTGTTTTTATTTAAAACATAAATTTCAAATTCGTCACCATATATTTCACTTATATATAGCTTTATTTCAGAAGCTATTAGTTGATCATAAACATTAATGATTATATTTTCACTATTAATATCCAAATATTGATTACCTATATCTAATGCATTAACTATTTTTAAGCTTTTATCATCATTTTTTTTGACTGTTTTTAATACTTCATCAACAATACTTATACTACCTATTATGTCTAGCTTTATTAATCCTTTTTTTTCTTTTTCTAAAAGTAACTGCACAATTTTATCTGATAGTACTGGATTGCCTGGAGCACAATATGATATTTCGTTATATCTATTAGCATTTTCTATTAAATCATTTGTTATTATTTCATATACTTGATCAAAAGTTTGACTTTCTTCATAAACATAATCATATGACGTAATTTCTTTACCCATTCCTTTTAAATAATCAGCAACCTCATGGTTTTTTGTTCTAAAATATAATCTATTAGACTTTTTTATACTCTCAGCTGCTGATAATGTAAGTGAAGAGTAATTCCCATAACCTAATCCTACAATAGTTATTTTCGCCATTTTTACACCACCTATATAATAACTCATTATTTTAAAATATGAATAATTTGGGTTGAATACTACTTCCTAATTAATCTATACTTTCTTAACACCTTTACTATTTTATTTCCTTTTGGTATAATTTCAAAATCTCTTTGGGTAATTGCACCTGTTACAATTAATGCTACACCATAAATTATTCCTCCGATAATAATAGCTATAATCGTTGTTAATCTCTCTGGAATATACTTACATATGTATAGGTAAGATATTTTAACAGCAATAAGCATAATTACAGCTGCAATAGCTGGTTTAATAAATACATCTATAAAATTTGGCCTTATATTAACATATTTTTTGACAGATACATAATTTAATATACTAGCTATTGCATATGCACATATTGTTCCTATAACAGCTCCATAAATGTTGATACTTTTTATTCCTGTAAGTGTATAAGTTATTACAACTTTACATGCTGCACCTATAATAAGATTCCTAACAGGTATAAATGGCTTTCCTATAGCTTGTAAAATACCTGTCATTGACTGCACTAATGCTAAAAATATTACACTAAATGCAAGTACTGATAAAATAGAACCAGCACTTTCTTGTACCTCTAAACTCTGAGTAAAATATAATAACTTCATTATTGGCACTGCTAGAGCATATAATCCTAATGCCGCTGGTAAACCAATAACTAATGATACCCTAATTCCAGAAATAGATATATCTCTAACATTCTTATAATCTAGTGTAGCATATGCAGCTGATATAGCTGGTACTAAGCTCATTGATAATGCAATTGAAAAAACTTGCGGGAAATTTATTAATGTCTGAGCCATGCCTGCCATTCGTCCATACAGCTTTGAAGCCTCGATTTTAGTATACCCTATTACCTGAAGTTTTCGCATAACTATTGCAACATCTATACTATTAATTAATGGTACAATTGCCGCTCCCATAGTAATAGGTATAGCAATAATTAATATATTTTTTATAATCTGATTTGTACTTTCGTAAACTTCTGTAGAATCAGTTCTAATTTCGTCTTTAATATTTTTTCTATTGTATAGGTATATTAATACCATCAATATTGTACCACCAATTGCACCCGCAGAAGCTCCAAAAGCAGCTCCTCCAGCAGCTTTATCTAAACCTTTATCTAATAATATGTAAGCAAGATATAATCCTATACCTACTCTAAATATCTGCTCTACAATTTGTGAACATGCAGTAGGTACCATATTTTGACGTCCTTGAAAATACCCTCTAATAGCTGACATAATTGGTACAAATAACAATGCTGGTGTTAATGCCATCATAGCATAATACGCTTTTGGATTCTCTAAATAAGAAACTATCATACCACTACCAAAGAAAATTATCGATGAAGTTAATACTCCTCCTATAATTAAGCCTAAAAACGAAATCCTAAATATTCTTTGTGCGTTTTTGTACTGCCCTAAGGCTCTTTTCTCTGATACTAATTTTGCTATAGCTACAGGCAAGCCAGCTGTTGATATTGCAAACAGCAAGTTATATATTGGGTATGAGGTTTGATAATAACCCATACCTTCGTCTCCTATTAAATTTACTAATGGTATTCTGTAAAATGCTCCTAATACTTTAACTAATATTCCGGCTGCTCCTAAAATGACAGCTCCTTTTAAAAAAGACTTCTTGCTCATTAATTATCCTCCTAAAGGCTTTAAAAGCCTATATTGTACTTAACATTTTCTATTATAGCAAATATTATGTTTTAATTAAATAAAAAAATAAATTACAATCTTCTAAAACAGGATAAAGTATATTTATTCCTGATCTTCATATATACCCCCATAATGTGCTATATAGTTCTAAATTATCAGCACAGAACCTAAATTTTAATTTAAAGTGAATGGCTTATCCAGACTGAGTTTGAGGTACATGAATGAGTTTCATAATTAAGAAGTGATGAATTTTTTATAAATAATTTGAATTTTACTATAAATTTTTACTATATAAAATAAATATATTACATTATAATTTATCTAATACTTTTTTTTAACTATGATTATTTATATAACGTTAAAAATATAATTAATCTCCTATTCCATTTTTTCATAGGAGTAAGCAATTCATATAAAATAATAGATTTTGTTTAATGCTTATAATCTCTATAAATAATTTGAGTTTAATGCATCACATAAAAAAACCTGCTTAAATAAGCAGGCTTTTTTTAACCTTCCATTTGTTTTGCTAAAAACCTAGCTGCAGTTTCTGCTAATTTAATTTCTACTTCTCCCATAGTAGCTCCTGATTCTTTTGAAGCTAATATTACTGCTCCAATTGGATCTCCTTGTGAAACTACAGGTGCTATAATTTGTGTTACATATTGCTCTGAACTTGCTTCATCTAATATTAATCTAATAGGTTTTATTTCACCAGCAGTTTCATAAATCTCTTTGCTTTCAATAATCTTTTCTAATTCAGTACTAAGTCTTTTATCATAATATTCCTTATTAGATGCACCTGATATTGCTACTACAGTATCTCTATCACAGACAATTGCAATATGTTTAACAGTTTGACTTAATGCTTCTGCATATTCCTCTGCAAATTCACCTAGTTCTCCTATAGGAGAATATTTCTTTAATATAACTTGCCCTTCTCTATCAGTAAATATTTCTAGTGGATCTCCTTCTTTAATACGTAAAGTTCTTCTTATTTCTTTAGGTATTACTACTCTACCTAAATCATCAATTCTTCTAACAATTCCTGTAGCTTTCAAAATTTTTCCCTCCTAGTTATAAAATTGAAGCAGTTCTTATGTATTATTATTTTACTGTTAAGATTATTTTATACATAGCTGGAATTTTTAAAATTTGCTTATACCTAAAAATTGAAATCTAAAATTACTAATTACATTTATTATTTACAAAAAAAAAGCCGTTTAAACGGCTTTTTTAATTATTATTCTCTTCTGTATTATTATCTTGTTCATTACTATTTTGTTGGTTATTATTTTCATCTGATTCAGTAGCTTCGTTTTCATTATTTTCTTCTGACTTCTTAGGCTCCTCAAATTTCAATAAAATCTCAACATTAGCTTTTTCTCTTTCTTCTTGTATCTGTTGATTATATATACTTTGTTTTATGCTTCTCTCAACATCTTCTTTATTACTATCAAATCCAATTTTGCTATCTGTAACCTTTATTACATGATATCCATATTTAGTTTTAACTACGCCGCTAATTTCTCCTACTTCTAAATCAAATGCAGCATCTGCAAACTCAGACACCATTTCTCCACGTCTAAAATAATTTATATCTCCACCATTACTAGCAGATGGTCCAGTAGATTTTTCTTTAGCTAAAGTAGCAAAATCAGCACCTTCATTAAGCTGTTTAATTATATCTAAAGCCTCTTCTTCAGTTTCAACCAATATATGACTTGCTCTTACGCTATCATATAATTGTTTTCTCTGTTCATAATAATCTTTAGCTTCTTGTTCTTCTACTTCCATTACCTCATCAATATACTTATTTATTATAAGACTTCTTTTTAAAATAAACTCCTTAAAAAATTCTTCACTTAAGTTCATGCTATTTAAATACTGTTCAAAATTCTTTTTATCTTCTGGAGTTGAAATATAAGTATTAATACTCTCTTCAACTTCTTTCTCATCAACCTTTATATTATTATTATCAGCATTTTGCATCTGAACTTCTTGAAGTACTAAATCTTCTAAAACAGCTTCTCTAATAATAGTTTCAAATGTTTTTCCATCACCAGCATCATTATCCCACATATCTGGTGCAACATAACCACTTGCTTCTGCAAGTTTTTTCCTATATTCTAAATACTGATCAAAGTCAGCTTTCAATACTGGTTTGTCATTTACTAATGCAACTGCATCATCTTTACTTATAGAACAACCAGCCATAAAAATTGCAAAACTCATAAGTATAGTTATTAAAACTATAAATTTATTCTTTGTCAAATCTTTCACTCCTCTACCTACATAAAAATCCATACTACAATATATAGTATATAATAACTTATTCATTATTTAAACTGTCAATTTTGTTAACTACTTTCTCTATGCTAGACAATATCTTGCTTTGATTAGTATTATTAAATTTATATTTCAAACCAGGTGTTCTTGATAAATCAAAACTAATACCTTTACCAAAAAAATTCGAAAGTTCATTAAGAAACATTGGTGTTAAAATATTTATACTATCAAATTCAATCTTAATTTCATTATTCTTTTGAACTACACTTACTATACCATTTCTATTACAAATAGATTTAATATAAGCAATTTTTATTAAATTTTCTACTTCTTTAGGTATGTCTCCGTATCTATCTATTAATTCCTCAATAACATCCCTATAGTCTTCTACGCTTTGAACTGATGATATTTTTTTATACATTTCAACTTTCTGTTGTTCATTTTGTATATATTTATTTGAAATATACCCGTCAATATTCAATTCTATAGTCGTCTCAACTTGTTTTGTTTTTATTTTACCTTTAAGTTCATTTATTGTTTCCTCTAAGTATTTTACATAAAGATCATACCCAATAGCAGCCATATGTCCATGTTGTTCTGAACCTAGTATATTACCAGCTCCTCTTATTTCTAAATCTCTCATAGCAATTTTGAAACCTGAACCAAATTCGGTAAATTCTTTAATTGCTTTTAACCTTTTTTCAGCAACCTCTGATAACACCTTGTCTTTTTCGTATGTAAAATATGAAAAAGCAACTTTATTTGATCGGCCTACCCTTCCTCTTAATTGATATAGCTGCGATAAACCCATTTTGTCGGAATCATATATAATCATAGTATTCACATTAGGTATATCTAATCCAGTTTCTATTATAGTTGTACATACGAGAATATCATATTGTCCTTCTAAATAATCAATCATAATGTGTTCTAATTCTCGCTCACTCATTTGCCCATGAGCAACTGCAATTCTCGCTTCTGGCACTAAATCTTTTATATGTGCTGCCATTTTTTTAATACCCTTAACTCTATTAAACACAAAATAAACTTGCCCTTTTCTATTCATTTCTTTCTTTATAGCATCTATAACCAACTGGTCATTATATTCCATTACATACGTTTGTATAGGATAGCGTTCCTCTGGTGGTTCTTCAATCAAACTCATGTCACGAACGCCAATTAATGACATATGAAGTGTCCTAGGTATCGGAGTAGCTGTTAATGTTAATACGTCAACATTTTCTTTTATTTTCTTTATTTTCTCCTTATGTTTTACACCAAACCGCTGTTCTTCATCTATAATTAATAATCCTATATCATAAAATTTCACATCATTTGATAATAATCTATGTGTCCCAACAATTATATCTATATTTCCAATTTTAACATCTGAAATAATTTTTTTCTGCTGCAATGGAGTTCTAAACCTACTTAACATTTCGATTTTTACTGGAAAATCTTTAAATCTTTCTTTTATTGTATTATAATGCTGTTGTGCCAATATTGTCGTGGGAACTAGGAAAGCTATTTGTTTACTATCCATCACTGCCTTAAAAGCTGCTCTTAATGCAACTTCTGTTTTACCATAACCAACATCTCCACACAACAACCTGTCCATAGATTCTTTTTTCTCCATGTTATCCTTAATTTCTTTTATACACTTTAACTGATCCGGTGTTTCCTCATATGGAAATAAATCTTCAAATTGTTTTTGCCATGGTGTATCTTCTGAAAAGCTATAACCTTCTTGTAAATGTCTTTTAGCATACAATTCTAAAAGATCCATTGCCATATCTTCTATAGATTTTTTAACTCTATTTTTTGTTTTTACCCAATCTCCACTACCTAATTTATTCACTTTAGGTTTTACAGAATCTGCTCCGATATATTTTTGTATTAAATCCATTTGTTCAACAGGAACAAATAATTTATCTTTTCCCAAATATTTTATACATAAATAATCTTTCTTAATTCCCTGAACATTTAACTGCTCAATACCTGTATATTTACCTATACCGTGGCTTTCATGAACAACATAATCTCCAATTTTTAAATCCGTAAATGATGAAATCTTTCTAGCACCATCTTTTGATTTGACACGTCTTTTCCTTTTATTGGCTCCAAATATTTCTTTGTCACTAATAAACATTAATTTTAAAGCTGGATATTCAAAGCCTTTATTAATTGTTCCTTGAGTAATAAATATTTGGCTAGAATAAATAACTCTATCTCTATTTTCTATATATAAACAATCTATATCCAAATTCAAAAGATTTTTTTCAAGCCTTTTACCTCTATCTTCTGTTCCTGATAATATAATAATTTTATATCCATTATATTTTAATCTTTTAAGTTCTTCAGCTAATAAATTAAGTTTATTATGAAATGGTTGTATTTCTTTAGATACCATACTTATTATTTCTCTTGGCTCAAATCCATTTATGCTTTTTAATAAGGCCGATATACAAATACATTCTCTTGATTTTATTTGATCCATTATATCATCATATTCATAATAAATATCTTTATGTTTACTTAGTAATTCTCCTCTTTCAAATAAATCTGTATATTTACTAATAAAATCATTTTTTATATTTTCATATTCTTCATTTATTCTTTGTGGTTCATCTAATATCATTAAACTGTCTTTATCAAAGTAGCTTGTAATGCTTGTTAATTTATTGTCAATATAAGGAGTCACCATATTAATATTTTGTATGCATCCACCATCATCCATTATATCAATATAATGTCTAAACTTATCCTCTAATTTTTCTACAAAACTAGAGTATGCTTTAGTAGATAAGTTATTTACTGAAAATTCTAAATCTTTTTGCAGCTTTTCTTTGACATCATTTATTATATTGTTTTCTATTAACACTTCTTTAAAAGGTGGTATATCTACTTCATCTAAGCTATCTATAGACCTTTGATTTTTTATATCAAAAACTCTAATAGAATCAACTTCATCATCAAATAGCTCAATTCTTATAGGATTTGCTCTATTTATTGGATAAAAATCAATCAAGCCACCTCTTACACTAAATTGACCAGTTCCCTCTATCATATCAACTCTTTCGTAGCCTTTTACGATAAAAGAATTAATTATATTCTCTAAATCTATCTCTTGTCCATAGCTAATTGTTAAATTATATTTTTTAAATATTTGGGGCTTTATAATTTTATTTAATAACGTTTCCACTGAAGCTACTACAATTATTTTTTCTTTATTACACAATCTATTCATTACTTTAAGTCTCTGATTATGAATTTCATGACTAAAAGCATCAATATCATATAAAAGCAACTGCTTTACTGGGAAGATTTCTGCACTATTGTTATTAAAAAATTTTAAATCCTCAACAATTTTTTTTGCCCTAAATTCATCATGTGTTACAATCAATATTTGCTTTGATAAATGAAAATTTAAACAATAAGCTATATGACTAATATTTTCCATAGATAAACCATGCACTAATATTGGAGACATATCATTTTTGATTGATTTTACTATTTTATTATAAGATGCAAGATTTTTCATTTGATCAACAAATACATTTTTAGACACCAATATCGACTCCTTTAATTACAAGTAGCATTAGTCCAGAATTCAGACTGTTAACAAATCCAAATTCCTTTTTGTTACTTCATTTGAGAATGCTTACATGTTTTTATACGCTCCACTTACTCATCTGAAGCACACCTTGAATTTTGCATTTCTTAACAGTCATTTATATAAAATTTCATTAACAAGCTAAGCCCAGATATAGTCTGGGCTCTTTTGTATATGCAATTTTGAAACTAACAAATATTTTTTACCAATGTATTTAATTTTTAAACTGATTATAGATAATATACTACATAATAGATATTAAAATCTCTGTTTTATACGTTAATCATTTATTAGAAACTACAAGAATGCAGTATGATGTTCAATTTTTTACTAATAATTTTAAACTTAATACTATTTCCTTTTGTTAAAAATATTCATAGCTTGATCAACACCATTTTTTATTATCTCTAAGACAGCTTCACTAGCTCTTTCAATGGTAGTATCTATCAATTCTCTATCTTCTTTACCAAAATTATTAATAACATAATTAGCTAAATCTTGTCCCTGATTAGGTTTACCTATCCCTAGACGAATACGAGGAAAATCTTCACTTTTTAAATGATATATTATTGATTTCATACCATTATGACTACCTGCACTACCTTTTTTTCTAATTCTTAAGCTACCTAATTCGATATCTATATCATCATAAATTACTATTATATTATCTATTGGTACATTGGTATATTTAAGTATTTCCATCACAGATATCCCACTATTATTCATATATGTTTGAGGCTTCACTAATATTACTTTGTTACCATCAATCATTGTCTCACCATATACTGATTTAAATTTTATCTTAGATAGTTTCACATTGTTTTTTTCAGCAAGACAATCTATTGTGTTAAATCCAACATTATGTTTAGTATTTGAATATTTGTTGCCAGGATTACCTAAGCCTATAACTGCATACAAACTACTCAACTCCTTACTACTAATTTCTACTTTTATTCACTAGAACAAATTTAGCTATGTATACAGCTGTTCTTCGTATCTTCTTTAATAATTTTAAGTCTTCATATTTTATAAGTGCAAAAGGCTACTTTTTTTCAGGTGGAGTAGAACCTCCACCTGAATTCTTGATTTTTCACTTTAACTAAACAAATTTTCTATTTGTCAAATAATTTACTTACTGAATCATTATTATTTATTCTCTTTATAGCTTCAGCAAATAGTGGTGAAATTGACATTACCTCTATGTTATCTATGTGTTTATCTTCTGGTAAAGGTATAGTATCTGTTACAACCAATTTTTCTATAACTGAATTTTCAATTCGCTCTATAGCTGGACCTGACAATACTGCATGGGTACAACATGCATAAACTTTTTTAGCACCAAAATCCTTTAATACTTTAGCAGCTTTTGTCATTGAACCAGCTGTATCTATGATATCATCGACTATAATTACATTTTTATTTTGAATATCACCAATAACATTCATAACTTCTGATACATTAGCTTTTGGTCTTCTTTTTTCTATGATAGCTATTGGTAAATCTAATATACTTGCAAAATTTCTAGCTCTTCTTACTCCACCAATATCAGGAGAAACTATTACAGTATCTTTGTCTATAAGATTATTTTCTTTAAAATATTTAGCTAAAATTGGTACTGCTACTAAATGATCTACTGGAATATCAAAGTATCCTTGCAGCTGAGCAGCATGCAAATCCATACTAACAACTCTATCTGCTCCTGCAGATGTTAATAAATCTGCAACTAATTTGGATGTAATTGGATCTCTAGCCTTTGTTTTTCTATCTTGTCTAGCATATCCATAATAAGGTACAACTGCATTGATTCTTCCTGCTGATGCTCTTTTAAACGCATCTATCATAATAAGTAATTCCATCAAATTTTCGTTTACAGGTGGACATGTAGGCTGAATAACAAATACATCTCCTCCCCTTACAGTTTCGTTGATATCAACAGAAATCTCACCATCACTAAATGTACTAACAACGCTATTTCCTAATTCAACACCAATTTCTTTGCAAATTTTTTCAGCAAGCTCTCTATTGGCATTTCCAGTGAAGATTTTTATGTCCATCTTATTATTAGAACACATTTAAATTCCTCCTTTATTCTTGGAAAACAAATACATACTACTATATATCGTTTTATATTGTTAAAAAACACATCTTTTATTATAACATAAATTAAAAGTAGAACAAAGTCTTCTATGATAGATTGAAAGTAGACTTTACTATTTTAAATAAACTATATTTAAACCATGATTATTCATAGAATTAAATGCAATGCTATGAGTAAGGACTAAAATATATTCATACGAAGAATAAGTTTTATCAATAAAATTACTTATAGCATATTATTGGTCTTCATATGCGTAATCAGGGTTAATATTGAAATTAATTATTAATTGTGAATACAATGAAATTATACTAATACATAGAATGTATATAATACACTTTGATATTATCATAAATTACAATAAATTTACAAGACTTATATTTACTTCTTTTTAGCTTTTACCCATCCGCTTTTATTAACTTGTCTAGCTCTTGCTATTGATAGAGCATAAGCTTCTACATCATCAGTAATTGTTGAACCAGCAGCTAAAAAGGCTTTTTCTTCAATTATTACTGGAGCAACAAGATTACAGTTACTACCAACAAAAGCATCATCTTTAACTATTGACTTATATTTATTCTTTCCATCATAATTAACAAATACTACACCACAGCCAATATTTACCCTCTCACCGACTTCCGCATCACCTATATATGCTAAATGACTAGCTTTTGAAAAATCTCCAATGCTTGCATTCTTTATTTCAACAAAATCACCAATTTTGACATTACTACCAACCTTACTCTTTGGTCTTAAATATGCATATGGTCCAATGGTTGTATTATCATTTATTTCACTTTCTACTATAGTAGATATCTGCACTTTAACATTATCACCTATTTTACTATCTACTATTCTGCAATTATTTCCAATTATACATTCTTCTCCTATAACAGTATTACCTTGAATTGACACACCCGGATATACTATAGTATCTCTGCCTATTCTAACATCATTATCTATATAAGTACTCATTGGATCAACAATCGTAACTCCACTGAGCATTATTTCTTCATTAATTCTTTTCCTCATTACTGATTCAACTTCTGCTAACTGTACTCTTGTATTAACTCCCATTATTTCAGTATTATCATTTATATTATATGCACCAATTTTACAACCAATTTTTTTAAATATCTTTATTGCATCAGTTAAGTAATATTCATTTTGTGCATTATCATTAGATAGGTTATTTAATGCCTTTTTTAAATAATTACCTTTAAAACAATAAATGCCCGAATTAATTTCTTTAATTTTCTTTTGATCAACATTTGCATCTTTTTCTTCAACAATAGCTGCTACTGTATGTTTATCATCACATCTAATAATTCTTCCATAACCGGTAGGATTATCAATTTCAGCTGTTAAAATTGTAACATCATTTTTTTCTTGTTTATGGTAACTAAGGAATTGTTTTAATGTGTTATCTTTAATTAAAGGTGTATCTCCATTCAATATCATAACAGTATCTTCATCATTAATTTCATTTTGAGCCTGCATAACCGCATACCCTGTTCCATAAGGAACTTCTTCTCCTATAGGTTGCTCTATAAGTTTTACACTCTTATAACTGTTATCCTCAATTATTTCAATAATCTTTCCTTTATTTTTTCCTACTATTATAATATTTTTATCACTACCAGTATTTTGGGAAGCTTCAATAATGTAACTAATCAAAGGTTTACCGCAAATTCTATGTACAACCTTTGGAGTTTTAGATTTCATTCTTGTTCCTTCTCCAGCAGCTAATATAATGGACATAATCATATTCTTCACCTCTCTTGATTTTTTATCTCAATACATATATTTTCTATAATTTTCATCATATTAATTTTCTTAGCTAAATTTTACAAAATTTTAACCTGATTATTCATCGAATATTTTAATACATGAATCTTGAATTCAGCAATTTACACCAAATCAAGATTTGGGTTCACTGATAATAATTTTGTATGAATAATCCAGTTTTAATATATATAAATATCTTATATCCCTTGTATTATAACAAATCAATAATATAATAACAAATCTTTTGAAAAGTTTTCTTCAAAAAAATAAAAGAGTCTAAGACTCTTTTATTCAACACACTCAACCTCAACCTCTTTTTGATATTCTGTAAATACTGCTTCTTGTATCTTACTTCTTGTTTCTGAGTTGATTGGATGGGCTATATCTCTAAATTCCCCATCTACCATTTTTCTACTCGGCATAGCTATAAACAATCCATTCTGTCCTTCAATAATTTTTATGTCGTGTACCACAAACTCGTTGTCAAATGTTACAGAAACAATAGCTTTCATTTTACCATCGTTGTTTATTTTTCTTACTCTAACATCAGTAACGTTCATGATCTCACCACCTTCCTGCATAACTCAGTTGTATTAACAGTATAATTCTATATATATTTGGAAATTCCTCCTTTTTTTTTAATTATTACTGTTTTTTTATATTAACCTAGTCAATAAATATATTATTATTTGCAGTTATCTCAACATTTTTAGCTATTTCATCTATGTTCTTAAGTGTTAATAATGATACATAGTCATCTACAACTTTCTCTTCTGGATGTTCTGTAGATATTAATATTCCAGTACCAACAACTTCAGCATTAAATTCTTTCATCATATCATAAATTCCTTTAACTGTTCCCCCAGCTCTCATAAAATCATCTATAACTAAAATCTTCGAACCTTCTTTCATTGCTTTTCTAGCTAATGACATAGTTTGTATTTTTCTAGTAGAACCAGAAACATAATTTATACTAACCGTTGGACCTTCGGTTATTTTTGCATCTTTTCTAATTATAATTAAAGGTTTATTAAAAACTTTTGCTGTCATTAAAGCAATTGGTATTCCTTTAGTCTCCACTGTTATAATATAATCTATCTCTTTTTTACTAAAAATAGAATAGAATATTTTACCTATATTATATACTAAATCCGGAGAATACAATAAATCTATCATATAAATGAATCCACCAGCAATTACTCTATTACCTTGCGAAAGATTTTTACACATTTTATTTGTGAAATCCATTATTTGCTCATTGTCTAGTATAGGTAGATATCTAACTCCTCCTGATACTCCAGATAAAGTTTCTATATCCCCTAATTTTAACTTTGTCACAAGTTTTTTTACTATAACAATATCCTCACTTATTGTAGATTTTGCTGCATCAAATTTCTCATTGAAATAATTATATGTAAATATTGTATTTGGGTTATCCGTCAGGATATTCATTAAAGCTCCTATTCTCTCATTTCTTTTTAACTTATCCACGTTTTACCTCCACATAGTACGAATATTATCTTTATTATATACGATTTTATTCGTATTTATCAATACAATCAACACTTTTTTTCTAAGAACAGGATAATTATAAACGTAGGCATTATAAATACTATGATATATGTTATAACAATTAATATTTAATCTAATAAATCATAAAATATATAATTTCAATCCAACAATATTATTGATATGTTATAATTGTAACTATAATTAAAATTTATTAATACAATGAAATAACAATGTAAATAATGGTAATAATATAAATACTTATATTTTTAGGAGGTATCATATTATGTTGACTTTTACAAAGCCCAATACAAAATTAAAACATATCCATTTTATTGGTATTGGTGGAATAAGCATGAGTGGACTAGCTGAAATATGCTTAAATAATGGTTACATTGTATCTGGTTCCGATATGAAAAGTTCACTTATTATTAAAAAGCTTGAAAAAAAAGGTGCTAGGATATATATAAGTCATGATAGAAAAAATATAGAAAAAGCAGACCTAGTTATATATACTTCTGCTATCAAAGATGACAATCCTGAATTAATTGAAGCTAAAAAAAGAAAAATAGAAACTGTTGATAGGGCAACTTTTTTAGGTAATCTAATGAAAGATTATAAGCAATCTATATCAGTTTCTGGAACACATGGCAAAACAACTACAACAGGTATGTTAGCAACTATACTTCAAGATTCAAATGATGATCCAACTATTTTATTAGGAGGGAACCTTGATTCTATTGGTGGAAATATTAAAATAGGTTCAAATAACGTTTTACTCACTGAAGCATGTGAATATAAAGGTAATTTTTTAAAATTCTATCCAACTATTGAAGTTATTCTAAACATAGATAAAGATCACATGGACTATTTTACTTCAATTGAACATATTATTGACACATTTAAAAAATTTACAGATTTGATACCTATCAATGGTACTTTAGTTATAAATGGTGATGATCACAATTGTAAAAAATTGTTTGAAAAATTTAAATGTGACTTTGTCACTTTTGGTATAGATAACACTTGCAATTATTCAGCTAAAGATATTGAAACAAATGGTAATTCTATTAGTTATATGCTTACTATTAATAATAAAATAAAAAGACATGTTAAATTAAATGTTATTGGTAAACATAATGTTTATAATTCTCTAGCGGCAATAGCTTCTGCTCATATATATGGATTGGATTTAGACTATATTATATCTTCAATTTCAAATTTTTATGGAACTGAGAGAAGGTTTCAATACAAAGGTATTGTAAACAATATGACTATTATTGATGATTATGGTCATCATCCTACTGCAATCAAAGCTACCCTAAGTTCTACTAGTAAATTGAATCATAATCATTTATGGTGTGTTTTTCAACCACATACTTATTCTAGAACATACGAGCTTTTAGATGACTTTTCTAATGCATTTTATGATTGTGATTTTGTTATAATAACTGACATTTATGCTGCACGAGAAAATGACACTGGTATTGTTCATTCAAAAGATTTAGTTGAAAAGTTAAAAGCTAATGGTATAAATGCAACATATATTCAAGATTTCAATGATATTTCGAGCTATATACTTTCTAATGGTTCTCAAAATGATATTGTTATAACTATGGGTGCTGGAGATATCTATGAAGTTGGCAATAAATTAATACAATAAAACAAAGCACTAGAACCACCGAAGCAAAGTTCCTTTCTCACGTTTAGAAATACGAGACTTAATAATCAATAAATGTATAAATTGAAAATTTACGGACACAATAATAGCGTAAAATATACCTTAGTCCCCACTCCCCATTAAACAAAGTCTTCGATAATAATTTGTTGTAGACTTTGTTTATATTTATTTATAGAAATTATAGATTATAATTTCCTAATCCTAAATATTAAAAAAATCTCCTTTTTATGAGGAGATTCTTTATTTTACTATTCTTGTACATTGTAAAGTTCTAATATATATTCTTTTATCTTTTCAGAATCGTGACGGAAATAATCGCCCTTCTTAGCAGACCCTGGTAATACTTTCATAGTTATATCTTTATCAGGATCTATTCCAATTGCATTTTTAGCATATATAAGCATGTCTGTTAAAGGCATATCTGTTCTTACATAATTAAAACAAGTCTTAATTACTGCAGGTAGTTTAAAGCTTAATGCTTTATTTATTGCTGATTTTAAAAACTGTTGCTGCGATTTTATTCTACCAAGATCTCCATCTTTGTAACCATTTCCATTCGAACTCTTCCTGAACCTTAAAAATTTAACTGCATTCTCACCATCTAGCACTTGTTTTCCTTTTGGTATGTCTATATGCAAACTTTTGCCAACAGTTGTATCATCGTATTTCATATGAAATGGAACGGTTACTTCTACTCCACCAAGTGTATTAACTATTTCTTCTACGCCTTCATATTTAACACTAACATAGTAATGGATTGGGATCCCACCAAGTATTTTTGAAACAGCATTCATAGTTCCTTTTGCATTACTTCTACCATATACTGCATTAATTTTCTTTTGATCAGCATTATTATGTCCCGCTTCACTATAATAAGTATCTCTAGGTATTGAAAGCAAGTCCATTTTTTTTGTTTTCGAATCAAAACTTGCAAATATTATAGTATCAGTTCTAGTATCTTCTAAGCCCAATAAAAGTACATTAACTCTCTTACTATCATCTATAGCTCTCTTTAATGGATCTTTTTTTACATTATCACTTTCTTTAATATCATCACCTATAACCTTGGATTCTGGAATATTAGGATCAACTTGTGGATCATAAATTTTCATATAAGCTATTACTCCTGCTCCAACTGCTAATGCAAAGCATAAAAAAGCAGCTATAAAAATTTTAATAAAATGTTTCATTTTTGGTTACCCCTTCTCTTAAAATTTTTATACATTATCTATTGTGTCTTTTCCTATTTTATTAGTCACGTCATAAAATTCATTTCATGAATATTATATTATAATTTTAATAAAAAATAAAATGTTTTACTAATAATTCTATTTTTATATATACATGGAATGTTTTTATTTTTTATCATTGGCTACTTTGTTTTCTTCTTTTACATCATAAAGTTTCATTACATATTCTCTAGTCATTTTAGGATCATGGAAAAAATAAGATAATCCGTCTTTCATCCTAGCTTTGCCAGATAACACTGACATACTTATATCTTCTGATGGATTTATTCCATAAACATCTTTCGCATACATAAGCATATCTGTTAAAGGCATATCTGTTTTAACACAGCTAAAACTTTTTTTTATAACTATTGGAAGTCTAAAACCTAATGCTTTATTAATAGCAGATTTTATAAATTGTTGTTGTGCTCTTACTCTGCCTAAATCTCCATCTCTATAACCTTTTCTATATCTTAAAAACTTTACAGCATTTTTCCCATCTAAAGTTTGTAGACCCTTTGGTATATCTATGTGCAAACTTTTACCAACCGTAGTATCGTGATATACCATGTGAAATGGGACATTTACTTCTACTCCACCTAGTGAATCTACAATATCTTCAACACCTTTATATGTTATACTGACATAGTAATGTATTGGTACGCCTCCAAGCAAAGTGGAAACTGCATTCATAGTTCCTTTTGCATTACTTCTGCCATACTTTGCATTTATCTTCTTTTGGTCTGGCTTGTTATACCCTTTATCCCAATAATAAGTATCTCTAGGAATTGAAAGCATGTCCACTTTCTTTGTTTTTGGGTCAAAACTTGCAAATATTATAGTATCAGTTCTAGTACTCTCTAATCCTAATAAGAGAACATTAACTCTCTTACTGTTATTTATAGCTATTTTAAATGGATCTTTTTCCTCATTGTTATTATTAACGTTATCTCCTACATCTATAGGGTTTTTGGGATTATTAGAATCCAAATCATCCTGTGGATCATATATTTTCATGTATGCCATTACCCCAGCTCCAACTGCTAATGCAAAACACAAAAAAGCAATTGCAAAAATTTTGATAAAATACTTCATATTATGTGTCCCTTCTTTCTCATTTAACTCATTATAATGAATTCACTCTAAATCATAGATTTAGTTCTCTGCTTAAATGATACTAATTTTATCATATACAAAAATCATATATTTTATAACAACAAAAGCAATTACGTAGTAATTGTAACACACCGTTTCAACAAGGCTAAAGCTTTCACACCACCTGTTAAATCTAATCGGTAACCGTCACCTATATAGATTTGGAAACATCTTACACCTTGTTATAACAACGAAAGCAATTATGTAGTAATTGCAACACACCGTTTCAACAAGACAGAAGATTTCACACCGTATGTTAAATCTAATCAATGATACCCACCACCTATAGAGGGCGGGGACATTTTGCGCCTTGTTCTAATACATAAATAATTATATTTGAAAAATATTAAAAATTATATTACAATTGTATATCAAATAAATAAGTACTAATTGATTATTACATTATTTTCATTTTATTTGAATTTTTCAATACTCAAGATTATATCATTATTTAATTACATTTTCAAATAACCTTTTTATTTTTTAAGGAAACTCCTACTACCTTGGTTCCTAACAGTAAAACTCCCCACATCGTAAAAAAACTAGTATATTAAATACTAGTTTTTGTTTCCTATTAACATATTTTGTATGCTTTGAGCATTTGTTGGTGGGCTAAACAGGTATCCCTGTATTTTATCACAACTCTTTAATTTTAAGAAATTTAACTGTTCTTCAGTTTCTACTCCTTCAGCAGTTACATTCATATTTAGATTATGCCCTATATCTAGTATTGACGAAATTAAAGCTTTATTATTCATATTATCTCCTAAACTAGATACAAATGATTTATCTATCTTTAGTGTATTGAAATTAAATTTATTCAAATAGCTTAATGAAGAATATCCTGTTCCAAAATCGTCTAAAGCTATACTTATACCCATTTCTTTAAATTTCTTTAAAGTTATTGCAATATTTTCATTACACACTAATACACTTTCTGTTATTTCAAGTTCTAAATACTTAGGATCCATTCCAGTTTCCTTTAATATCCTTTTAACACTCTCTATAAAATCAATTTGCCTTAGCTGAACAATTGAAATATTTACAGATATTATTATAGGAGTACAACCACAATTTATCCATTTCATGTTTTGCTCACATGCAGATTTCAATATCCATTCACCTAATTGTATTATTGTGCCATTTTTTTCTGCTAAATGTATAAAGTCGTCAGGTTTTATCAATCCTTTATGTGAACTTTGCCATCTTACCAATGCTTCGACACCTATTATTTTTTGCTTTTCTATATTCATTATTGGTTGAAACTCTAAATAGAATTCATTATTTTCTAATCCACTTAAAATGCTGTTTTCTGTAATCATTCTATCAAAAAGATTTTCATTCATAACCTCTTTGTAAAACTCGTAAGTACCTCCACCTTTTTCCTTTACATAGTGCATAGCTATACTTGCATTTTTCACCAAATCGTATGCACTGCTACTTTTATATGTATCCATACAAATACCAATACTAGTTTTTATATGAAGTTTTTTCCTATCTATTATCCATATCTTATTTAAAGATTCTAATATATTTTTAACAAAATTTATAACTTCGCTCTTATTTTCAACATAATCTAAAATTATAGCGAATTCATCTTCTCCAACTCTACTTACTGTATATTTATTATTTACTATATATTTTAACTCATTAGCAATATGTTTTAATAATTTATCGCCTGAATTATATCCATATATATCATTTATTGGTTTTAATTCATCTATACCAATTAAGACAACTGTAGCTTTATTATTATTACATATGCTAACTAAGATTTCATTAAAAAATCTTTTATTTGGTAAACAAGTCAAGTGATCATAATAAGTCATTTTACCTATTTTGTCCATCATTTTATTGAAGTCTTTTGCTGCTTCTCCTATTTCATCATCACTATTAATATTTGCTCTAATACTCATATTTCCTAATGCTGCTATGTTAAAAACTTCTTTTAGTTTGATAATTGGTTTTGAAATAGAATCAGCTAACAAAACTGACATTATGATAGCTACTAATATTCCCCCAAAACCTACTACAATAAGTTCTTTAGTTACCTTCATTACAGGATTAAAAACTATATTCTTAGAAACCTCAGTTATTATTCTCCAATTATTCGTACATGGTATCTTACTGTAGTAATATAAATTTTTATAATTACTATTAAAGACATGTCCTGATTCGCCTGAAAGTATAATTTCAGCTGCACTTGCAAAGCTTTTGCTAATATACTTTGATTCTTTTCTGATATTACTCTCCATCATAGCCGAATCTTCGAAATGAGTTAAAACCAAACCCTCTCCGTTCACTAATACGCTGTTACTTGATTCTGCATTGGTATTTAAGATATCCATTATATTACTTAAACTTTTTAATGATATTGCTGCCCCTAAAACTCCAACTATATCTCCTTTTAAATCTTTTATTGGAGAAGCTATAACAATTAACTTTTCTCCATCAAATTTTGATATAAGTGGATTGGATATTACATTTTGCCCTTTTATCGCCTTTGTAAAATAATCTCTATTAGTAATATCTATTATATAATGTGAAAATTTATAATCATGATCTGTGCTTACAATGCTTTTACACTTACCATTTATATCACTAATAAAAAAATCTTTATATACAGATTTTTCTGCTTTTAGTTCTTTCTTTAAAAATTGTGATGCATCATTCCAGTTTTGTTTTTTAAACACATCCATTCTTGAATATATAGAAACTTCGTTAGTCTTTTCGTTAAGCCAAGTATCAATCATATAAGCATAATCTTTTATATTTTTTTCATATTGCTTATCTAAAACATACGTTAAACTGTTACTTGTAAAAAAATATGCCATGATAATTAAAGCTATAGCTACAAAACTACTAATAAACAATGAAACAAATAGCATTTTGTTTTTGATACTTTTAAATTTAATTTTACTCATTATCTCAGCTCCTATATATGCTATTTATAATAATCTTATATTATCCCAGATTATTCATAGAAAATTAAATACCTTTTATTAATGAACCTCATTCTTCAAATGAATAAGCGGCAAACCAGAAACTCATTCCAAGAATGAGTAAGCTATTCACATAAAATCACAGATTTTAGTTCTCTGCTCATGATTATAAGAAATCCATCAAATGGCGGGCATACCAACTCGGTATGCCTTCGAATTCACTGGAATCTTCTAATTCAAAATTATACAGCATACTATTCAAAGTTATATAAATAATCAGGGATATTATCTATAAAAAATATCCTCAATTACAAATCATTATGACTCTAATGTCGTTTTTGTACCTCACATTACGTCTGAATAAGCGATCGACACTAAATTGAATTTTAGGTTCTTAGCTCATAATTCAGAACTATACATCGCATTATGGAGAATCAGTTATAATTAGTGTACTAATAAATATTCTATTAAACATTGTTTTTTCCTTTATTATATGTGATTTTTATCCATTGTTTTACGTTTTTAGGGATGTAGTCCCATATTTGTCTTTATTTAAACTTTTGCCTATATCATTTAAATGTACCTAATGTCCTAAAGTTACCTTCAAAACAACAATGTATTTTTCTTTGCAAAAACTTTAACGAACTTTCTTATATACATTAAAGCAAGTTCAGCATCAACACTGAACTTGCTTTTTTTCAAAGCCTATTATTTTATTGTTTATTCTTTCTAGCTCTAGAAATTGACCAGTATAAACCACCATATAAGAAAATAAATCCGAATATAAGCATTATCCATGCTCCAATAGGCATATTATTCCTCCTTCTATAATATTGCTCTTTTTGTAATCTATAGACAATCACAAAACTTCAAACAGTAGATAAGTTATAATTTCGTAAATAAATTAGAGTATAAAGCTATATTGAAATTAAATAATAAATCTATGATTTTGAATATTACTTAGCTAATCTTTTTTCAGCACTAGATTTAGTTCTACCTAATATGAAAGAGACTATAACAACAACTATAGTTACTGCCCAACCTCCAATTGCTATTGACCACATTGGATATCCACCATATAATGTACCGTTTATTGCATCTTTAACCTCTTGAATAATGTTAGCAACTAATATAATCAAAAGTACTAATGGTGAAATGTATTTTAGCATTACATTGTACCATGATCCTAGTTTTATATCTGATATTGGATTAACATAGTCTCTAACCTTCTGAGCTGAATAAACCCAACCAACAACTATTGCTTCAAAAAATGCCACTGATATAATTCCAAAGTTATTAACATATCTATCAACTATATCTAACCAATGTAAACCAGCTTTTGTTGCATATAAAAAACTAATAATAAATCCAACAAAAACAACCCAACGTGTTACTTTTTTCTTATTCAATTCCCATTTATCAGAAATACCTGCAACAATACCCTCTACTAAAGAAAACGCTGAATCAATACCTAATGTTAATAACATAATAAAAAATACTAATGCAAATATCACTCTTCCAAAAGGTAATAGGTTTATAGCTTCAGGATAAACCCAAAATGCTAAACCTACTCCACCACTTCCAGCAACCTCTGCTACTGTTGAACCTTTTTGTAATGCCATATATCCCAATGTTCCAAATACAGCAAACCCTGCCATGAAGCTAATACCACAGTTAGAAAGTGCAGTTATAATAGCATTATTAGTAATATCCGATTTTTTAGGTAAGTAACTTGCATATGCCATCATTACACCAAATGCTAAACTCAATGAAAAGAATATTTGACCGTATGCTGCTGCCCAAACCTTGGGATCTAATAGTTTTGAAAAATCAGGATTTAAGTAGTATTTAATACCATCTATAGCTCCATCTAACGTTAAACCTCTTATTACAAGTATTCCTAGCATTATTATAGGTAAAGGTACTGTCCACTTAACTACCTTGCCCACAGATTTTACACCATCTTTAATAGTCAAATAGATAGCTATCCAAGCTATAATTAATCCTATAACTACAGGAATACTAAAGCCGCCTAATACTCCAGGTCCGCTAGAAATTTCAAGTACATGATTTAAGAAAAAATCTTGCGGTACATTTCCCCATGCCAATTTAATTGAGTACCATAGATAATCAAATACCCAAGCCATTATAACACTGTAATAAGTAATAATTACAAAAGCTATTCCCAGTGCCCACCAACCTATGCCTTCAGATCTTTTTTTTATGCTACCAAATGAAGTAGGCGCACCTGCTTGAAACTTATGTCCAATAGAAAATTCCATAATTAATAAAGGTATACCAGCTGTAATAAGTGCAATAAAATAAGGGATTAAGAAAGCTCCTCCTCCATTTGTGGCAGCCTGATAAGGAAATCTCCATGCATTTCCTAGCCCTGCTGCTGAACCTATAGCTGCAAAAATAAAAATAGTTCTGCTATTCCATCTCTGCCTATTTTCCATAATTTAACCGTTATGTAGGATT
The DNA here is from genome assembly GCF_001559865.1 of Abyssisolibacter fermentans. NCBI lineage: Bacteria > Bacillati > Bacillota > Clostridia > Eubacteriales > Clostridiaceae > Abyssisolibacter > Abyssisolibacter fermentans. The sequence goes on along the minus strand of NZ_LOHE01000056.1, from coordinate 17,088 downwards.
TACAAATCTAATAATAACTTAATTATTAATAAAATTTAACCTACTTCCCTGTTCACCGAGTACAATTTTGTAATTTCAAATGAAATATACTACTTTCGTTTGGTCACACTCTCCCAGGGCGTAAAATCGGATGTAATTCACCCTACATATTAGCATTATCTATTAAATAGAGTCATGCTAATCAACGGTATTCCAACTCCTTTCATATTAAATTTGACCATTTAATCAATTATCATATTAATTGGTTAAACACGAAGACTAAAGGTAAGTCAAAGTCTCCCTTTCAATCTTTATAGATAATATTTCATCAAAACTTTAAATAAAATTAATCCTACCCTCCTTTGTTTTTTTGATTAATTCAGTAACTCTTTAACCCTAATTATTCATACTAAAGTTCAACAATATGCTGTCAATTTTGGGTTAAAGTCATTTTGAAAATATTGTTGATTTTATGTTTAAATACATTAAGTCTTGGATTTGATTTTGAATAGTTATTAAACTTAGGTAAGTTTGTTAAAATAAATTATGATACTAATTTAAGAAATGATAATGTTGATAATAATGAGTGGTATTATGTGTTATTGCTTGTATATATTGTATCATGTTTGTAGTATGTTTACAATAATTACTTTTTTGATTTAACCCTATATAAATATATATTCATTTAATTATATGTTCATTCATATATAGTTAAATATAAAAATCTATTAAAGATATATTCTCCAACACCTTAATCAATAAATTCTCTCCTCTAACTTATAGAAATGTGTGCCTTAAAAGAACAATAAACAGCATACGCCGCGTTAATCTTGGTTACTCATATACATATTTTCTAATCACATCTACTCTAGTCAAACAGTAACCAACTGCTCTAGTAACTGTTTCAACCAACAAATTCACTAGGGCTCAATCTGAGGTTTCTTTGTAGGTGACTTTTAAGAAGCACTTTTTTCAGCGCTTCTATAAAATGAAAAAAATTGCTTCTTTACAGGAACCAGCAAAGATTCTCAGATTCGTGCCCCTCTCCATTTGGTAATGTATCTAACCGTTTTTTCTGACAACACACTCACAACGTCTGACCCTAAAGAAATCAAACCATTAAATCCTTTAGAAGCTACATGACATTTTTTGACCACGACATTGATGCCTATATTTTTTCATCTTTATATTATCATAAAAATTTAGGCATCTCCGAGTAAAAAAAATGTCTTGTATGCCTTCAACCCACAAACATTGAGCTACACTTACTTCAAAGGTTGATCCTAACTACTATCTATTTTTTTAACTCTTATTGAAAAAGTAGAACATTCTTATTATAAAATAAAGACCGCTATTAGCGGTCTTATATATTGTTATTCATTCTATTATTAAGTTTTTGTTTTAAATCTTCAAAGCCTTTTTTGCCTAATAACGCAAACATATTTTTCTTATACGCTTCAACCCCGGGTTGATTAAATGGATTTACACCTGATAAAATACCACTTATAGCACATGCTTTTTCAAAGAAATATATAAGATTACCAAAATAATATTCATTCATTCTAGGTACTTCTATTGTTATATTAGGACAACCGCCATCCAAATGCGCTATGTTAGTTCCTTCCATAGCCATTTTGTTTATATAACTTAATTTTTTTGAAGCTAGATAGTTTAAACCATCTAAATTCTCTTCATCGCTTTGTATTACAATATCTGATTTCATGTCGTCTATTTTTATTACAGTTTCAAATATATCTCGTCTTCCCTCTTGAATATATTGACCCAATGAATGCAAATCAGTAGTCAAATCAACTGAAGCTGGAAAAATACCCTTATTATCTTTTCCTTCACTTTCTCCAAATAATTGCTTCCACCATTCGCTCAAATAATGTAGTGATGGTTCGTAATTTGCTAAGATTTCAATATATTTACCTTTATTATACATTATATTTCTTATTGCAGCATATCTATAGCAATCATTTTCCATTAAATTATCATTATTATATTCTTCAAAGGCATCTTTAGCACCTTTCAAGATTTCATTGATATTTATACCCGAAACAGCCATTGGTAGTAATCCTACAGGTGTTAAAATAGAAAATCTTCCACCTATGTCACTTGGTATTACAAAAGATTCAAACCCTTCTAAAGATGCTAATGTTCTTAATGCTCCACTATCCTTGTCCGTAGTTATGAAAATTCTATCTTTTAACTCATCTTCACTATATTTTTCCTTCATCAAATCTTTAATAATTCTAAAAACGACTGCTGTTTCTGTAGTTGTACCTGATTTTGAAATAACATTTATACTTATATCCTTGTCCTTCACTACATCAAGTAGATGATTAATATATGTAGCACTTAAGTTATTACCTGCATAATAAATCTCAGGTGCTTGTCTTCGAGCCCTAGGTAACATATTAAAAAAACTGTGTTTTAAAGCAGATACACCTGCTCTAGTACCCAAATATGATCCTCCAATACCTATGACTATAAATGCATCTGAATTCTTTTTAATTTTACTAGCAGCACTATTTATTTTATTTAATAAATTAGTACTATATTGAATCGGATAATTTACCCAACCTAAATATGAGTTTTCTTTATCAACATCCTGATGAAGTTTTTTATGAGAAGAAGATACTAAATGTGCCATATATTCAAACTCTTCATCACATATTAATGAATTTTTATAATTTACAGCTATTTTTTTCATGAAATTCCCTCCTGCTTAAAATATTTATTTATACCAAGATTATTATATGAATTAAAATTTAACTTTTAAAATAGCTAAATCATCTTGCTTATTAACATAGCGTAATTGTCTCATTTTATTTTGTATTATATCTAATATTTTGTCATTTTTATTTTCTTTTATTATCTCAATGAATTTTTCAAATCCAAGCAATTCATCCTGTTCATTTTTAGCTTCTATTATACCATCTGTGTATAGTAAAAGGCTATCTCCTTTAGCTAAATCAATATTTTTTTCTTTATATTCTATATTATCAAATAAATTAGTAATAGGATATCCTTGCATCTCTAATAATATTATCCTATCATCTTTTATTAAAACAGGTATACAATTATGCCCAGCATTAGTATAAGTAAAAACTTTTTCAACTTTATCTATTATACCATAGAAGATTGTAAAATATTTATCATCATCTAACCTCAGCTGCACAAAACTTTTATGCAACTCGCTCAATGCATCTGCGGGCCTCTTATGAACATCTTTTATAGCTCTCATCGTCTGCCTAATAAACATTGTCATCATTGATGCAGTTACACCATGTCCAACTACATCACTTATATATACTCCTAAATACCTATCATCAATTTCAAAAATATCAAAGATGTCTCCACTTAAATGTTTAGATGGTTCATAGATATAATCTACTTTAATAGAACTAAATTCTCCTTTATGTGGAAGTATTTTTTGTTGCAATAACATTGCAAATTCAATATCGTTCTCCATTTTTATATTTTCACTTGTAATCTGTTCTTCAAGATTTTTCTGCTTTGTAATGTCTCTAAAAACTTCAACAGCTGCATATATATTACCCTTTTCATCTCTTATAGGAGAACTTTTTACAGAAAATATTTTATCTTCAACAGCTTCCTCTTTAGTATGAGACATACCAGTTTCTATTGTCTTTTTGGATATACAATTTTTACATTTATCATCCTTGCATAATAATGTATAACATTTAGAACCAATTATTGATTCACCTATATCTTTTACTAGTGTTTTATTAGCATATATTACTTTACCTTCAATACTTACAACCCTTACCCAGTCTATCATTCCATCTAATATATCAAATGCAAAATTACATTCAAATGTCGTTTCCAATTTTCTAATCACTCCTCTTTACCTAGTATGATTAAATTTAATATATAGTCTATACCATATTAACCGTTATAGCAATGCTAACATTTATTATCAATTATTTAAAGTGTTCTAGTTTTATAAAATGACTATATATCAAATTTAAAAGTTTTTATAGGTCAAAGTATATATTTTTTAATATATTATGTAAAAAAATTATATATAACCAATAAATATATGTTAAAATAAGAAATAGAAATGAAAAAAGAGGGGTAATTTATGAGATTCTTACCAATAGTTTACGCAAAGGATAATTCAATATTAGGAAAACATGTATATGATAATGAAGGTAGAATATTACTTAAAAAAGGAGCTACTCTCACTCCAAAAATAAAAAAAAGAATAAAACAGATTGGAATTCATTCTGTTTATGTACTTGATGAATATTCTGATGAAGAATTAAAAGATGTTATCAGGCCAGAACTGAGAAATCAAGCTTTATCAAGTATAAAAAGTACCTTTAATCATTTTAGACAATACAATAATAAACAAAATAATAGTATTTTAAATTCATCTGTCAAAAATCGTTTTAATAATGAACGAAGACAACATATTAATAATCTCTCAAAAATTTCAGAAGAAATACTTGACGAAATACTGTCAAATAAAGACATATTAATTAACCTTGTTGATATTAAAAGTAATGATGCTTATACACTACAACATTCTATTAACGTAGCTGTCCTTTCATTAATACTTGGAATATCTCTTAATTTAAATAAGTCTGATTTAAGAGATTTGTGTCTGGGCGCTATATTACATGATATTGGAAAGACAATGATTCCAAAAGAAATACTTCAAAAAAATGGACCTCTTACTAAAGAAGAGTTTGATATTGTTAAAACTCATCCTCAAATAGGCTATGATTATCTTAAAGATTGTTCTAATATATCAGGTAAAGCTAGAATTATAGCCCTTCATCATCATGAAAAATATGATGGTACAGGTTATCCTCAATCGCTAGTTAGAAATGATATAAATAAACTTGCTAGGATAGTAACTATTGCCGATGTATATGATGCTCTAACTTCTGATAGACCATATAGATTAGCAATGCCTCCAAATGCTGCTATAGAATATTTAATGGCTGGAGGAGGTACCAGTTTTGATTTTGATATGGTCAAAATATTCATTAGTAAAATAATACCATATCCAATAGGAAGTTTAGTAAGATTAAGTAACGGTAAAATTGCTACTATTAAAAATATTCATGAAAGATTTCCACTAAGACCTTTTGTTGCCGTTGTATGGGGCGGACCTAAACAAGATATTGACTTGATGAAAGAAACAAATATTGTAATCAAAAATATTGAATATCAAATTCCTGAAGAATAAAAAATAACTATCTCAAAATGTGTTTAGAGATAGTTACAGGTGTTTTAAAATAAATGAAATTCAAGGCATTGAATTTTTCAAAGGCTAATAGCATACTATGATGTAGCTTATTACTCACTTCGTTCCTAGGAATAAGTGATTCATAAGAAATCATAGTTTTTTGTTCTCTCTTCATGATTAGCCGTGAAATATTTCAAAAACTCTGAATTTCGTCATTTTAAGACACCTTCTTTTTTATTTATGACCTTCTTCAGGAACAATACATATAAATTTTAGTATTTTTTCTCCAGTGTTTCTGAATTGATGCAATTCATCAGAAGGAACATATGCAAAAGAACCTGCTTCTACTTTATTTTCATTTCCATCCAAGTATAATAATCCTTCACCTTCTATAATGTAATTAATATGTGGCCAAGGGTGTGTATGTTTTGGAGTAAACCCATCTTTTTCAAGTTCAAATATTCTCATAACATATCCATCCCATCCTTCATCAGGTGAGATTACTGCTTTCATTAAAACATTTTTAGCATTGTCACCAACTATCTTTTTCCCTTCAACATTTCTTTCATGAGAAATTATCATTTTACCACCTCCTATAATCTTAAAATACCATGAAATTCATTATATTAGCAAGGTATTTTTAGAATACAGGAAATTTTTAATCCTGCTTAATCTATTAATCCTTGTTCTTTTAACCATTCTTTAGCTACTTCTTTAGCATCTACTCTATCAATATCAACTTTTGCATTTAAATCTGACATTATTTCATTGCTAATTTTGGAATCTAATAAATTTAAAACATTTTTTAATTCAGGATATTTATCTAATGTTTCTTTTCGTATAATTGGTGCTGCATAATACGGTGGAAAGAATTGCTTATCATCCTCTAAAGCAATTAATTTAAAAGCTTTAATTCTCCCATCAGTTGAGTGAGCTGAGTTAATATCTACTTTGTTATCTCTGACAGCAACATATGTTAAGCCTAAATCCATGCTTTTTGTATCTTTGAATTCAATACTATAAACTTCCTTTAAACCATCATACCCATCTGCCCTTTCTAAAAATTCCTGTCCTGCTGCCAAAACTAGATTTGAAGCTTGTTTTGATAAATCACTTAGATTTTTTATTCCAAGCTCTTTTGCTTTTGATTCTTTCATAAGTAGAGCATAAGTATTATTAAATCCAAAAGGTTTAAGCCATACAATATTTTTTTCCTTTTCATACCTTTCCTTAACTTTTTCATATACTTCATCAGGATCTTTTAAAACTTTTTCATTAAGTACACTCACTAATGCAGTTCCTGTGTATTCGGGATATATATCCAAATCACCCGAAGCCATAGCTTTATCACAAATATGTGTTCCACCTAAAAACGGTTTTCTTACTACTTTAATATCCGTTTTATTTTCTATAAGTTCTGCCATAATATTTACTAAAATATCTTGCTCTGAAACCTCTTTACCACCTATAACTATTTCTTTATCATTTTTACCACAAGCAACTATAGATAAAGACATAATTGCTATACTTAAAAATAAAATAAATTTCTTCATACCATATATCCTCCTTTATATTTTTTTAGTTTTTAAGTCCACGAGGAGTTGCTTTAGTCTCTAACTTCTTTAAAATAAAATCTATACCAATAGCAAGAATGGCCGCTGGTACAGCACCAAATAATATTAATACTGAATCAACCGAAGCTATACCTCTAAAAATTAACTCTCCTAGACCTCCTGCTCCAATTAAAGAAGCCAATGTAGCAACCCCTACGATTAATACTGCGGCTGTTCTTATTCCTGCCATTATTATTGTTGAGGCTAAAGGAATCTGAACCATAAACAAAATCTGCTTAGAAGTCATACCCATACCTCTCCCAGCTTCAATCGAAGACTTATCTACACCCATAATTCCAGTATACGTGTTACGAAGAATAGGTAATAATCCATATATAGTTAATGCAACAATAGCTGGCAATGTTCCTATTCCTAATATTGGGATCATAAATCCTAATAAAGCAACGCTTGGTATTGTTTGAAATATAGCAGTTATACCTATTACTGTATCAGCAAATCGTTTGTGCCTAGTTAGATATATACCAAGTGGAACTGCAATTACAATAGCACAAATTAAAGCGATTAAAGTTAATTTTAAATGCTGCCCTAAACATAATAATATATCAGGCCATCTATTTGTCATTGTCTTTATTATTGAATTTAAATTTACTCCTTCTATCATATAGCTCTCCTTTCAATAATTCTATCTGTCAATACTTTTACTATAATATCATTTGTAATAATGCCCTTAAATTTTTCATTTTCTCCTACAACAGGTAAACACCCACTATCAGTTTTACTTAAGATTTCTATAGCATGCTCTAATTTTCTATTAATACTTAACTTATGAACGTCTGTTTTCATTATATCTTTCAATATCATATCTTTGTTTTTGCAATTATTATAGATATCCCAAGCTTTTACAATGCCTATAAATTTGTAATATTTGTCCACGATTACAATGTATTCACATTTATTCTTGTATAGCATTTTCATAGCTTTTATTAGATCTTTATCTTCAGTTGCTACAATTGGTTTAGTAATGATATTTTTTAATTCGGGTAGATTTTGTTTTGATGCTTGCTTTAATCTATGTTCTCCAATAAAATCCCTTACGAAACTATTTGCTGGGTGCCTTATTAGTTTGTCTGGCGTACACAATTGTACAATCTGTCCCTCTTTCATAATACATATCCTATCAGCAATTTTTAAAGCTTCATCCATATCATGTGTAACAAATACTATAGTTTTTTGTATAGCAACTTGTAACTTAATAAGTTCATTTTGTAATTGCTCACGACTTATAGGATCTAAAGCACTAAAGGGCTCGTCCATAAGGATAATTGGAGGATCTGCCGCTAAAGCTCTAATTACTCCTATTCTTTGTTGCTGTCCTCCACTAAGTTCACTAGGATATTTATTACTATATATCTTTGGATCTAAACCTACCATATTTAATAATTCATCAACTTTATCTGTATATATTTTTTTATCTTGTTTTTTTAATTTAGGTACTAGTGCTACATTTTCTGCAATTGTCATATGTGGTAATAGTCCAATTTGCTGTATCACATAACCTATATTTCTTCTTAACTCTACAACATCTTGTTCATATATAGATTTTCCATTTATATAAATTGCTCCCTCTGTCAATTCTATAAGTCTATTAATCATTTTCATTGTAGTAGTTTTGCCACAGCCACTTGGTCCAATCAGTACAAATATTTCTCCTTTTTTTATATGAAGATTTAAATTTTTAATTGCCTTAAATCCATTATTATATGTTTTAGATACATTCTCGAATTTTATCATTTATTACCTCCTACTTTCAAAAACTTCACTGTAATTTATGCAATTAATAATTTATATTATAATTAATTGCATTAAAATAGACTAATATATTAGCCATAAAATTATCATAATAATTATATTATTAAAAAATATTAGATTGATAATATTACCGACAAATTGCAATCTTATTGGTTGGAATAAAATACTCTGACAACTTGTGTGATTTTATGAGTTGTTTTATGTGACATTCTCATTATACCATATAAGTTGTCAGATGTAAAATTTCGTCTATCTCTTGATATAAACTCATTTATTTTGTAAAATATTGATATAAAACAAAAAGGAGACCTTAATAAATGAAAAAAAAACATGTAACACCTAAGTATATTAAGATAGCTTTGGATATAGCTTATAGCATTTACAATGGAGATATGAAAGAGGGTAGCAAGGTTAGTGGTAGATCAACTTTAGCAAGTAAATATAATGTGTCTCCTGAAACAATTCGTAGATCCATTGCTCTTTTAAAAGATATGAATGTTGTTAATGTAACTGAGAAAAGTGGTATTTCTATAATTAGCAAAGAACAAGCTTATCAGTTTATACAAAATTTTAAAACAAAAGATCATGTAGCTAAGTTGAAAGATGAAACCAATAAACTAATATTAGAAAAACTAGAATTAGAAAAAAATATAAATGAAAATATACAATCAATAATAGATTATTCATATCAATTAAAGAATATAGGATTAATTTATCCTTTTGAGCTTGAAATTTTAAAAGACAGTCCAATTATTGAAAACACAATTTCAAGTACAAATTTTTGGCAAAAAACCAAAGCAACTATTATTGGCATAAAAAGAACGAAAAATTTAATAATATCTCCAGGACCTCATTTAGCCTTTAAAGAGAATGATATAATTTTATTTGTTGGAACTGATGGAGTATATCAAAATGTCGAAAATTTTGTTAATCCTAAAACAAAGCCTCTATAAACATTTAAATACAGAACTCTGTTCTTTAGGTAACAAAATCTATCTGAAATTATAACTCCTAACTCTAAAGAAAACAGACAGGTAAAACCTTTAAAAGCTTCATGATATTTTTAAACACCACAATAATGGCTATATTTTTTCATCCTATATAATTAGAAAAATATAGCCACCTTTTAAAAATGTCTATTTGACTTCTATACTAAATTACGAGTTACACATCCTCAAAAGCTTGCCTATCTAATCTATACTATTACAACAATTTTTTGCACTCTTGTTCCAACTATTAAATAAAAAAAGACTAGTTCATCACAAACTAATCTTGTCTAGCTAATATGAAAATAACATTCTATCACTCAACATTCCTTTATCCTGACTTTTCTCAAAACAGTCTAATAGTTTATCTATTGTAAGGTTTTTCTTTTCATTTTCATCAATATCTAGTACAACTCTCCCATCATGCATCATTAAGAGTCTATTGCCTACTTCTATAGCTTGATTTAAATCATGAGTAACCATGAGAGTTGTAATCTTTTTTTCGTCTACTATTTTCTCTATCTGCCCACATATTTTTTTTGAAGTTTTAGGATCTAAAGCTGCTGTTGGTTCGTCTAATAATAAAATATCTGGATTTACCATTGTAGCCATTATTATAGTAAGTGCTTGTCTTTGACCTCCTGATAATAATCCTACTTTTGTATACAAATGATTTTCTAAACCAATGCCTGCTTGTGATAATATTTCTTTAAAATATGGTATTTTACTTTTTGAAACACAAAAAGAAAATCCGTATTTTCTACCTTTTTTTATAGCAAGCGACATATTTTCTAGTATTGTCATAGAAGGAGCTGTCCCTAAAGTAGGATTTTGAAAAACTCTTGCTATATTTTTTGATGCCTTATGCTCTGACATTTTTGTTAAATCCATATCTTTAAGCAATATACTACCGCTATCTGAGCTTAATTTTCCAGATATAAGATTCAATAGAGTAGATTTTCCCGCTCCGTTACTTCCTATTATTGTTATAAAATCTCCTTTGTTTACTTTTAGAGAGAAATTGTCAAAAACTTGTTTGCAATTTGCAGTATTTTTTGAAAATGTCTTATTCAAGCCCTGTATTTGTAACAACTTTCTCACCTCCAAAACTAAACATTGATTTAACCTTTGTTAAAAGTTCCTTACCATTTAATTGTAAAGCTATTGTAACTATAATAGCGTTTATTAACTTTAAATCATTTGGCGGAAAACCTAATTCAAGTGCAAATCCTATACTTGCTTTATATAATATTGCTCCTCCTAGCACCATTGTAGTAGGTGTTATTAAAGGTATTCTTTTAAATAGTGCTTCACCAAAAATAACTGATGCAAGTCCCATAACTATTATACCTGTTCCCATTCCAACATCTGAAAACCGTTGATACTGAGCTACTAATGAGCCTGATAGTGCTACCAACCCATTTGATAACATCAAAGCTACTATCTTCATTACTCCCGTATTCATTCCTAAAGAGGTTACAAGTTGAGGATTGTCTCCTGTAGCTTTAACAATATAACCTATATCAGTTTTTAAGAAAATATCTAATAATAATTTAGTAATCACCGCAAAAACAATTATTATAAAAATAGAATCTATATTACTTGAAAAAATAGTTTCATTGTTAAATAAAGGTGTATTTGATTTACCCATTATCCTTAGGTTTATTGAATATAACCCAGTCATTACTAATATACCTGATAATAAATTTGTGATTTTTAATTTTACATGTAAAAACCCTGTCGTAAAACCTGCTAATGCTCCCGCTGCAAAAGAAGCTAGCAGTACAACTAAAGGGTTAAGCCCTTTTGTCAATAACGCTCCCGTTACAGCAGCTCCCAAAGGGAAACTGCCGTCTACTGTTAAATCAGGAAAATCTAATATTTTATAAGTAATATATACTCCAAGTACCATTACTCCAAATATTAAACCCTGCTCTATGACACTTAACCAAAAATTCATCATATTATTTACCTTCCTCGATTAATTTTGCATTATTCTTTAATTCATCAGGTATTTCTATATTTAATTTTTTAGCAGCATCTACATTTATAACTAATTCTGTACTTTTTAATGTAGTTACAGCCATATCTTGTGGCTTTTTGCCTTTTAAAACCTCTATAGCCATTTCACCTGTTTGAAAACCAAGCTTGTAATAATCTATACCTTCAGTTGCTAATGCACCATTGTTTACATGTGCAGCTTCTGACCCTATTACAGGGATATTATTTTCATTACATTTTGATACTACAAGAGCTATAGCTGATGCTATCGTATTGTCAGTTGGTATATAAATAGCATCTACATCACCAATCAATACATCTGTTGATTGTGCAACTTCATTAGTATTAGTAACTCCAGAAAGTTTTACATCTAAATTTAATTTAGAAGCTATATCTTTTGCCATTTGTACCTGCAATACCGAATTTGCTTCGCTAGTGTTATATAATATACCTATAGTTTTTACATTAGGTAATAATTTTTTCATAAGCTCAAATTGTTTTTGTATTGGTGCTAAATCACTTGTTCCAGTAACATTAGTCTCTGTTTTATCCCATGCTTTAGCGAGTCCTGCATCTATAGGATCTGTAACCGCTGTTATAAGTATTGGTATATCCTTTGTGGCATTGTAAGCTGCCTGTGCAGTTGGAGTTGCAATAGCTAATATTAAATCTTTTTTATCTGATGCAAAGTTTTTAGCAATTATCTGTGCTGTAGGTATATCACCTTGAGCATTTTGCACTTCAATAATAATATTTTCACCATCTTTATACCCATTCTTATCTAAAGCATCTATGAATCCACTTCTAGCTGCATCTAATGCAGGATGTTCAATTATTTGAGTTATACCTATTTTGATTTTATCAGAATCGACATCTGATTTATTAGTACATCCTGAAAACAACGACATCATTAGTACTAATATCATTATAATTCCTATTAATTTTTTACCTACCATTCTAACCATCCTCCTAATTTTAACGACAAAAAAAACAAAGCTTACCATGTAGTATACAAGAGTAACTTTGCTACCTAAATAATTTGTATATGCTAAAAATTCCCATATAAATCAAAAACCTCTTTTCGCTTATAAAGCATATAAGAGTTCTCTATAGGGATGATATACAATATTATATTGTCACCTACTCTGCTACCATACTACAAAATTTTCGCTATTTTTTTACCATTCTACAAAATACTATGCAAACTAATGCATGAATAAAGTATAACTAAATTTTATCTATATGTCAATAATAACTACAAGCTTTGAACTAGTATTTTCTATTAAATAATTATTGACTTTTTTTATTTTTAGCTATAATATAAACATATACAAACTAATTCAAACATAAACAAACATTCAAAATAGAAGCAAACAAACATTTTGACAGGGGTGATTATTATTTTTCCAGAACAAAGAAGAATTGAGATATTAGATAAGATTGATAAAGAAAATAGTGTAAAAGTTGATGAATTAGCTCAAATTTATAAAGTTACTAATGCAACTATTAGAAGAGATTTAGAATTATTAGAAAAAGAAGGTTATTTAAAAAGGACTCATGGTGGAGCAGTTATTAATGATGATAGTAAAAATGAATTGACTTTTCTTCAGAAACATATGACTATATCAATTGACAAAGAAAAAATAGGGAAACATGCTGCAACTCTGGTAAATGAAGGAGATACAATAGTAATTGACGCTAGTACAACAACTATTCAAATGGTTAAATATATCAAGAAGATTAAAAATATAAATGTTATAACAAATTCCATAGATGTTACTGTTGAACTAGCTGACATTCCAGGGATTCAAGTGATTTCTACTGGTGGAATAATTAGAGGTAAAACCAGGGCAATGGTTGGCCCAGTAACTAAAAGTGTTATTGATAGTTTGATTTCAGATAAAGCTTTTATTGGGGCAAATGCTATAGATATTGAGCATGGAATAGCTTCAACACATGTTCTTGAAGGAGAAATAAAAAAAGCAATGATAAATAATACCAAACAAATAATATTTATGTGTGAAAGTAAAAAATTTAATGAAGTTAAAATGTATAAATTATGTGATTTAAAACATGCAAATATGATTATTACAGACGATAAAATAGAAAAAGAAGTTCTAAATAAATATAGTAGTCAAGTCAAAATAATTCAAGCAAAATAGAAAATAATGAGCTCATTATATATATAAATAAGAAAAATAGGAGGGATAATAGATAATAAAAAGTTAGTATTAATAATAATTAAAATAAAAAAATTCTTATAATAAAAAAGAAAATTGGCCCTTTTCTAATCTATTATAAGAAAAATTATACGTACCTAATAATTATAACAGAAATTTTTTAGTTATAAAACTTTTTTAAGAAAATATGAGTAAATAAATAAAAATATTTCAAATTAAACTAAAAGATAAAGAAAAAAAATATACTTAAGATTACTTGTAAACAGGAGGATTTTATGGACATTACTGAATTAATAAATAAAGAACAAATCTGTATGGAGCTGCATGGAGATACAAAAGAAGAAGTAATTTGTGAATTAGTAGATGCCATTGATAAAAGTAATAATCTACATGATAAGAATATTTATTTGAGTGATGTAATAAAACGAGAGGGAGAAATATCTACAGGAATAGGTAATGAAATAGCAATACCTCATGGAAAAAGTAAAGGTGTTAAAAATGCTAGTTTAGCTTTTGGTGTTAGTAAAAAAGGTATAGATTTTAAATCATTTGATGAAAAATTGGTTCATCTTATATTTTTAATTGCTGTCCCAGAAGACTCCAATAATTTACACTTAAAAGTACTAAGCCAGTTGTCAAGAAAATTAATGCATCCTGAATTCAGACACAAATTAAAAAATGCAAATACAAAAGAAGAAATATTATTAATCTTAAATGGGGAGAGTGAAGGCTAAATGAAAATAGTTGCAGTTACTTCTTGCATAGCAGGTATTGCTCACACATATATGGCTGCTGAGTCTCTAGAAATAGCAGCAAAAAAGAAAGGATATCAAATAAAAGTTGAAACGATGGGGTCCATTGGTTCTGAGAACGTTTTGACAGAGGAAGAAATAAAAGAGGCAGATGTAGTTGTTATAGCTAGTGATAAAGACGTTCAAAAAGAAAGATTTAGTGGAAAACCAATACTTGAAGTAGGAACACATGATGCTATGAAAAATGGTGAGCAAATATTAGAAAGAGTAAATGAAGCAGTTGTGTATAAAAATAATAACCTTAACAATTCACATACAAATAGTAATACTTCAAAAAAACAAAGCACGTCTTTAACTGCTCGACTTTATAAACATCTAATGAATGGTGTATCACATATGATTCCATTTGTTGTAGCAGGAGGTATCTTAATTGCATTATCCTTTATTTTTGGCATAAAAGCATTTCAACAAGAAGGCACTTTAGCATCAGCGCTAATGAAAATAGGTGGGGATTCTGCATTCGCTTTAATGATACCAATTCTAGCAGGCTTCATATCATTTTCTATTGCCGATAGACCTGGTCTTGCACCTGGTATGGTAGGTGGTATGCTTGCTGCTTCAACTAACTCTGGATTTTTAGGTGGTATTTTAGCAGGTTTCTTGGCTGGATATGTTGTTAAATTTCTAAAAGAAAAGATAGTACTTCCTCCATCACTTAAGGGCATAATGCCTATTTTGGTAATACCTGTAATATCATGTTTAGTTGTAGGTTTAACAATGATATATGTTATAGGTACTCCTATAAGTTATTTAAATAATTTTTTGAACAATTGGTTAAGTAATTTAAGTGGAGCTAATGCTATTGTATTAGGACTTGTATTAGGAACTATGATCTCAATAGATATGGGTGGAGTACTTAATAAAGTAGCATATGCTTTTGCAGTAGCTTCCTTAACTTCTGGACAACCATCAATGGCTATGGCTGCTGTTATGGCTGGTGGAATGGTTCCTCCATTAGGACTAGCTCTTGCTACAATAATTTGTAAAAACAAATTTACACTTGAGGAAAGAGAAGCAGGAAAAACCGCATGGATTTTAGGAGTATCTTTTATTACAGAAGGTGCTATTCCGTTTGCAGCTGCTGATCCAGGAAGAGTTCTTCCATCAACTACAATAGGAGCTGCTGTAGCAGGTGCATTATCTATGCTATTTAAATGTAAATTGGCAGTCCCACATGGTGGAGCATTTGTATTTTTAATACCAGGTGCAGTTACAAATCTTCTATTGTATATAACTGCAATTATAGCAGGAACAATTGTTACAGCTGTAATGGTTAGAATATTAAAAAAAGATATATAAAAATATGAAGTTAAGGAGAAAATTATATGTTAGTGACAACAAAAGAAATGTTTAAAGTAGCTATGCAAAATAAGTTTGGAATAGCTCAACCTAACGCATGGGATTTACACAGCTTAAGAGCGATAATCAGAGCCTGTGATGAAAAAAATGCCCCAGCAATAATTGGATTAGCTGAAGTACATTTTAATTATATTAATCTTAAAGAGTTTGCTACCCTTGTTAAAATGTATGCTAATGAAGTCGATGTGCCAATTGCACTTCATCTTGATCATGGTTCTACTTATGAAGGTATAGTTAATGCAATACATGCAGGATTTACCTCTGTTATGATAGATGCATCTTCAAAACCATATGAAGAAAATGTTAAAATGACAAAGGAAATAGTAAAAATTGCTCATACATGTGGAGTTACAGTAGAAGCTGAACTTGGACATGTAGGTATGGGTGATAATTATAAAAATGTAGGTGATGAGTTCACTTCGCCAGAACAAGCTAAGGATTTCATTGAAAAAACAAAAGTAGATAGCTTGGCTGTAGCTATTGGCACAGCACATGGTGAATATAAAGGTACACCAAAAATTGATTTTGATAGACTAGTTGAAATAAGAAAAAAAGTTGATGTACCATTGGTACTTCATGGTGGCTCAGGTACAGGTGATGAAACAATAAATAAATGTATTAAATCAGGAATAAGCAAAGTTAATATCTGTACAGATTTAATGAAAGCAGCATCAAAAAAAACGAAAGAAAGTGGAAAAACTAACTATGTTGATTTATGCATGGTAGGTGAAGACGCAATTAAAGAATGTCTAGAACACTATTTTGAAGTATTTGAAAGTGTAAATACTGCTGATATTATAGGAAAACCTAAAAAACATTTTGAAAAAAAAGAAAGAAGTACTTTTATGACCGCATAAACAGAAATATAAGAAATTAAAAAGAAACTATTTAGAAATAAAAAACTGCATGTCCATAAGATGTGCAGTTTTTTAGTACACTTCTCATGGGTGTAATCTTTAGGGTGAAAGTCCCAAACACCTAATATGATATAGGAGTTAGTCAAGACAAGGATGTACATGATGAAGTGGAATTCGAAGGAAGCTAGAGATGAATTTTCACTCTGAGTAACAAGAAACACATATGAGGCTAAATATTGTTAGATGGGTTTGTTGAATAAAACAAAGTCCGTATCAGTTCTACAAGGGTAATATAAATTAATCT
>NZ_LOHE01000055.1 GCF_001559865.1 Abyssisolibacter fermentans | reverse complement strand
AGATGTTTATATTTTTCTGATTATATAAAGATGAAAAAATATAGGCATCAATGTCGTGGTCAAAAAATGTCATATAGCTTCTAAAGGATTTGTCGATTCGCTTTTTTAAGGTTAGGCTTTGTGAGTATGGTGGCAATAGCTATAATATCCGCAAAGATTGACTGTATTATATGAATTTATAAAAAAAAGATAGCGAATTTCGCTCTATATCTAGAAAAAATTAGATTTTACATTATAAAAATATTATAATAATACTAATATTATATAAGAGATATAATATAGATATGTTTTAAGTCAGGGGTGAATACATAATTGGATACTAAGGATAAAAAAGATTTTAGTATATTACGTCCTTTCAATCAGAATTTTAGTTGGGGATGTATTAAATGGTTAAAAGAGCCTGAGGATTTTGACAATAAAAAAATGATAGTTGGACATGTAACCTTTTTGCCGCACAAAAAACAAGGCAGACATTTACATTCTGGTAGTGAACAAATACTTTATGTAATTTCGGGTGTAGGTGAACATTGGGTAGGTGATAAATATTATCCACTACTGCCAGGTTCAATTCATCATATACAGCATAATGTAGGTCATGAATTGAAAAATACAGGTGACAATCCACTTGAGATGATAATAGTCTATAATCCAAGAAGTGTAGAACTTGAAAACATGCCTGCTGAAAATGATTTGCTAGATAATTTTAATTATAGCAATATAGTAAAAATGATAGATTTTGATACAATACAAAAAATACAAGATGAGCTTTCAAAAGCTTTGGATTTAAGTATTGTAATTGAAGATAAAGAAGGAAAATTTCTTACTAAACCAAGTAATATTTCTGGGTTTTGTAAACAAATGTACGATAATAATGAAAACAGATGTCTTAAAGAACATATTATAGTATTTAATACTACTGAAGTTCAAGTAAAAACATGTTGCTATAACCTTGTCAAAATCAGTGCTCCAATTTATATTAATAATGAACATTTTGGTAATATTATGTGTGGTCCTGTGATATTAAATGGGCAGAGTGATGAAGTAGTAAAACAAATTAAAGCTTTGGAAGATAGTAATAAAGTTGAAATGCTTACCAAAGCATATAAGGATACTACGGTTATTACAAAGGCACGGTTATATGCAATTATTGAATCACTCAAAACTATAAATAAATTTATAGTGGAGGCAGGTTTAAACAATCTGATACATGAAGAATTTCAAGAGAAGACTATGGAGATACTGAAACAATCTCAGGCAAAGGTAGAATTAGAAAAAGCTCTAAAAAAATCTCAAATAAAAGTAATTGAGTCTCAAATAAGTCCGCATTTTCTTTTTAATACTTTAAGTGTCATAGGAGAATTAGCGTATATGAATGGTGCAGAGGAAGCAGCACAGACAACTTTTGCGTTATCAAATTTATTACGCACAAGCTTGTCAAAATCCAAAGAGTTAATTACTATAGTTGAAGAAATAAAATATTTAAAAGATTATATTTTTATTCAAAACAAGAGATTCAAAGAATCGATTAAAGTTTCAATAGATATAGATGAAAAAATAATAAATGAGTCAATACCTTTTATGACATTGCAAACTTTAATAGAAAATTCTATTAAGCATGGATTTAAACAATTAAAGAGAGAATGGGAAATATCTATAACTGGTAAATTTATTGATGACAAGATGTATTTTAAGGTAAATGACAATGGTATTGGAATGAATCAAAATGAATTATCAAATATTTTTGAAGATAAAAAGGAAAGTAAAAAAGAAAGTACAGGTTTAGGACTAAAAAATCTAAACACTAGATTTAAATACTATTATGGTGATGATTATAGGTTTAATATAAAGAGCGAATATAAAAAAGGTACAGAAATAGAGCTTATGCTACCTTTAATTGATAATGAGGTGTATTGTGTTTAAATTACTGATTGTTGATGACGAGGCTATGACCAAAGAATATATTAAATATGTACTTGATAAAGAAAATATAAAGGTATTTATTGAAGAGGCTGAAAATGGAAAAGAAGCTCTTGATAAGCTTAAAAAATTCAGTGCTGATTTAATACTGATGGATATACGTATGCCAATAATGGATGGATTAAGTGCAGCTCAAGAAATAAAAAAACTCTATCCTCATATGAAAGTTGTAATGTTGTCTGCATATGATGAGTTTAAATATGCTCAAAAAGCCTTAAGACTAGGAGTAGATGATTATTTATTAAAGCCTATACCTCCTAAAGATTTAATTGATTTTATAAATAACGATATACAGAATTATGAAAAACAACTAAAATGTAAAAATGAAAATAATCAAAATAAATTATACCCCAATGAAAAACTTATAATAAAGGCACAGGATTATATTAAGGATAATCATAATAAAAAGTTGTACTTAAAAGAAGTTGCAGATTATGTAGGCTTTAGTCCCTATTATTTTTCAAGACTGTTTAAAAAATTTACAGGAATAAATTTTTCTGACTATGTAAACAAGGTTAGAATTAAAAAAGCTATAGAATATATGAACAATCATGATTTAAGTTTGAGAGAGATATCAGAAATGGTTGGATATGATGATTTTAGCTATTTTAGCTCCGTTTTTCAAAAATATGAGAAAATTTTGCCAAGTGTTTTTAGAAAAAATATCCATTAGGTATGGTTTTTATTGGGTGATAACCCAAAAAGAACCGTACCTAGTGCGTTTCACTTAGATAAAGTTGTCATTGACACAAATGTGATAAGTATGTTATCATAAATAAAAGCTAAATATGAGTACCTTTAATTCAGCCCAGAGAGACTGAAAAGGATGTTTGTGAAGATATAGTTTTATACTATCTTTGTTTGTGCGTGCGAATAAACCTTCTGTCTCTGACAGAAGGTTTTTAATTTAAGCAGAGAACCCAAATCTATGATTTGGTGTGAATCGCTTACTCCTAGGAATGAAATGAGTAGGAGTTACAGTTTGAAAGATAAACATGATGAGTAACGAAAATGTTAATCTAAAAACAAATAATAGCTAAATTCAAGTTTGACAAAGATTTAGAAAGCAGAGAACCCAAATCTATGATTTGGTGTGAATCGCTTACTCATGCGAAGATACTGAGCAGGAGTTACAGTTTGAAAGATAAACATGATGAATAACGAAAATGTTAATCTAAAAACGAATAGTAGCTAAATTTAAGTTTGATAAAGATTTAGAAAGCAGAGAATACATGAACAAAGATTTAGAAAGTTAAAACGGTAAACATCTAAACAAACAAAAAAATTTGAACTGTTTTGCATAATTATATAAATAAAGGTATAAGTATTAGTCATACAAAAGAATAAATTGAATTGAGGTGTGATTTATGAAAGGGATACTTTATTTAGAAGATGGTACTATTTACAAAGGAAAAGGCTTTGGAAAAATAGGTACAACAGTAGGTGAATTGGTTTTCAATACATCTATGACAGGGTATCAAGAAATTTTAACAGATCCGTCTTATGCAGGACAGATTATTACTATGACATATCCGTTAATAGGTAACTATGGAATTAATAAAGAGGAAAATGAATCGTCTAAAATATTTGCCAAAGGATTTGTGGTAAAATCGATTTCAGATAATCCTTCCAATTATTTAAGTGAAAATACTATTGATAATATGTTGAAGGATATGGGAGTTGTAGGAGTTTATGATATTGATACAAGAAGCATAACTAAGAAAATCAGAAAGAGTGGTGCTTTAAAATGTGTTATATCAAATGAAGATTTATCAATTGATGAGTTAAAAAAATATATCAAGGAGAACGAACTCAAAGGAGATTGGATGAAAGAGGTTGGAACAAAAGAGATTATCCATATTCCAGGGAAAGGTGAGAGAGTAGCTGTACTTGATTTTGGTATAAAAAGAAATATAATTAGAAATTTAAAGCATTATGATTGTGACATTACTATATTTCCATATGGGAGCAGCTATGAAGAAATAATAGAGGCAAAACCAGCAGGTGTTTTTTTAAGCAATGGACCGGGAAATCCTAAAGAAGCAGTAGAGGGTATAGAGACGGTTAAAAAATTGGTTGGAAAGCTTCCTATCTTTGGTATATGTATGGGCCATCAAATATTAGCTTTAGCATTAGGTGGAGATACATATAAAATGAAGTTTGGTCACAGAGGTGGAAATCATGGAGTTTATGACAAAGAAACAGATAAAGCTTATATAACAGCACAAAATCATGGATATGCTGTAGATGGAAAGAGCGTTGAAGAGAAAGATATGATAATAACTCACGTTAATTTAAATGATGGAACTGTTGAAGGAATGAGGCATAGTAAGCTTCCTATTTTCTCAGTACAATTTCACCCAGAAGGAGCTCCGGGGCCAGGAGATTCAGCTTATTTATTTGACAAATTCATAAACCAAATAAAGGAGGAAATGTAGTATGCCGTTAGATAAAACTTTAAAGAAAGTAATGATTATTGGTTCAGGACCTATCACTATTGGACAAGCAGCAGAATTTGATTATTCAGGAACTCAAGCGTGTAAAGCTATCAAGGAAGAAGGTATCAAAACAATACTTGTAAACAGTAATCCAGCTACAATAATGACAGATACAAATATTGCTGATAAGGTTTATATTGAGCCATTGAATGTACAGAGTTTAGAAAAAATTATTGAAAAAGAAAGACCAAACGGCATTCTAGCAGGCTTTGGAGGTCAAACAGGTTTAAATTTGGCTATGAATTTAGAAGAAGAAGGTATATTACAAAAATATGATGTAAAGCTGTTAGGAACAGATAGAGATACTATTGAAAAAGCGGAAGACAGACAAGTTTTCAAGGATTTAATGTTAGAGATTGATGAACCAATTGCAAGGAGTATTATAGCAACTAACATTCAGCAGTGTAAAGATTTTGTGAAGGAATATGGATACCCTGTAATTATAAGACCTGCATATACTCTCGGAGGAACAGGAGGAGGAATTGCAAATAATAAAGAAGAACTTCTCGAAATCTGTGAAAGGGGAATACAAAACAGTCCTATATCACAAATATTACTTGAGCAGAGTGTAGCAGGGTGGAAAGAAATCGAGTACGAGGTTATTAGAGATAAAAAAGATAATTGTATCATCATATGTAATATGGAGAATATGGATCCTGTAGGTGTTCATACTGGTGACAGCATAGTAGTAGCTCCTTCTCAAACATTGAGAGATAAGGAATATCAGATGTTAAGACATGCTTCAATAAAAATAATCAGAAGTTTGAAAATTGAAGGCGGTTGTAATATACAATTTGCATTAAATCCAAAGAGTAATAAATATGTAGTTATAGAGGTTAATCCAAGAGTTAGCCGCTCAAGTGCACTAGCTTCCAAAGCAGTAGGTTACCCTATTGCAAAGATAGCTGCAAAGATAGCTATTGGATACAGCTTGGATGAATTGAAGAATTCTGTAACAAAGGATTCGAGTGCTTGTTTTGAACCTGCACTGGATTATATCGTAGTGAAATTTCCTAAGTGGCCTTTTGATAAATTTTCTAAGGCATCAAGAAAGCTTGGTACGCAGATGAAAGCAACAGGTGAAGTAATGGCGATAAGTAGAAGTTTTGAAAGTGCATTGTTAAAAGCGCTAACTTCACTAGAGGGGAAATTTAACGGACTTAGAATGTATTCACTTATGGAACTGAAAGAGGAAGAATTATACGAAAAAATTAATAAATGTGATGATGAGAGAATATTTGGACTTGCAGAAGCTCTTAGAAGAGGTATCTCGGTTGAAAAACTGCATGAAGTGACAACTATTGATCCTTGGTTTTTACATGGTGTAAACAATATTGTACAAATGGAACTACGACTTAATAATGAAGATTTAAATGTAGAGCTAATCAATGAAGCTGAAGCTATGGGTTTTACAGATACTGAAATATGCGATTTAACTGGATTAAAACGTGAAAAAATTCAAGAAATCAGAGAAGAAAATAGAATATACCCTGTATATAAGATGGTAGATACTTGTGGCGGAGAGTTTGATGCGAAAACACCGTACTATTATTCATGTTATGAAGAGGAAGATGAAAATATAATATCAGATGATAAAAAGATTGTCGTAGTAGGTTCAGGACCGATACGAATAGGACAGGGAATTGAGTTTGATTACTGCTGTGTTCATGGAGTATGGGCGATTAAGAATGCAGGTTATGAATCTATCATGATAAACAACAATCCTGAGACAGTCAGTACAGATTTTGATACCGCTGACAAATTATATTTTGAATCCTTATATATTGACAATGTGATGAATGTTATAAGAAAAGAGCAGCCAGAAGGAGTAATTGTACAGTTTGGAGGACAGACATCTGTAAATTTAGCTCCTAAGCTTTATAAAAATGGAGTTAATATTCTTGGAACATCTTTTGAATCAATAGATTTAGCAGAAGATAGAGATAAATTCAGAGCATTTTTAGAAGAATTACAGATTCCAAGTCCTACAGGTAAAGCGGTTATGAGTATTGAAGAAGCACTTGTGACTGTAAAAGAATTAGGATATCCAGTAGTTGTAAGACCTTCATATGTAATTGGAGGACGTGCAATGCAAGTAGTCTATAATGAAGAAAACTTGATAAAATACATGAAAGAAGCAGAAAGTATTTCTTCTAAAAATTCAATATTGATTGATAAATATGTAAAAGGTACAGAGATAGAAGTGGATGCAGTATCAGATGGTGAAGATATACTAATTCCAGGTATTATGGAGCATATTGAAAAGACGGGCGTACATTCAGGTGATAGTATCACTGTATATCCTAATATTACACTTAGCGAAGAGACTGTAAAAAAGCTTGTAGAATATACGAAGAAGATTGCCAAAGGCTTGAAGATTGTTGGCTTAGTTAATATACAGTACGTGTTTGATGGAAAAGATATTTACGTAATAGAAGTAAATCCAAGGGCTTCGAGAACTGTTCCTATACTGAGTAAAGTAACTGGAGTTCCTATGGTTAAGCTTGCGGTAGATGTTATGCTTGGCAAAAAATTAAAAGATCAGCCTTACGGAACGGGACTGCTTAAGAATAAAGATTTATATGCTGTAAAAGTACCTGTATTTTCAGGAGAAAAGCTTACAGATGTGGATATTTATCTAGGACCTGAAATGAAATCCACAGGAGAAGTTTTAGGGGTAGATAAAGATTTTAGGAAAGCTATATACAAAGGCTTTAGAGCATCAGGTATAAAAATACCTATAGAGGGCGGTATATATGTTTCACTTAAGGAAGTTGATAAAAAGGAGAGTTTATCTATAATTAAAGTTTACGCACAGATGGGATTTAAACTTTATGCTTCAGATGGAACGGCAGCATTCTTAAATGATAATAATATAAACTGCGAGAAGATTTCAATAGCTAAGGTTATGGAGTTTATATCAAAAGGAAATATAAATATGATTATCAACACACCGACAACAGGAAATAACCAAGAAAGTGATGGTTTTAAAATCAGAAGAAAAGGAATAGAGCACAGAATACCTACATTTACTTCAATAGATACAGCGAGAGTATTCTTGACAGCTATTGAGATTACTAATGATAATGAAGATGTTGGTTATTGTACAATTGATGGGTATTTGGAGTAAAATGAGTTAAAAAATATCATATGGTATATTGTTGTTTAATGGAGGGGTAACTCTCCATTTTATAATAGCAAAATATCTATAATCAATGACAAAATACTCGTAATGGTAGTAGCAAAATATTCTTAAAGATTGATATTATAATTCATTGTTGTTATTTGAATTTACAGGTAGACTTAATATATAGAATATACGATTATTTAGGTAGTTGCAAAACTGAAATTTAAAATTATGGATATCTTTTAGTGTTTTAGCTCATAAGTTTTTGGAGAGGGGAACCATCTCATAATCTTTGACGGTTCCGACAAGAGCCCGTTTCTTATGATTTAAGTAGAGCGATGAAGAAACGAACTCTTGAAGTCACGCTTTCAAAGAAACATGAGATGGTTCCCTAGTAACTATATTGGTAGTTTTTACGACTACATATGGGGGAAACGAGTTGCTTTAAAACATGTAAACATAGAATTTATTACTACTGTAGAGTTTTGTAATTAACTAATATACGATTATTTGTTAGGGGGAATATATATGAGAAGTAATGAGATTACTAAAGGTGTAGCTAGAGCTCCACATCGTTCTTTGTTGTATGCTATGGGGTATTTGCCAGAGGATTTGGAAAAACCATTGATTGCGGTTGTTAATGCACATAATGAGATTATACCTGGACATTTTCATTTAGATGAAATAGCTCAGGCGGTTAAGTTAGGAATAAGTGCTGGAGGAGGAACTCCTGTTGAGTTTCCTGTTATAGGTATTTGTGATGGTATTGCTATGAATCATAGTGGTATGAAATATCCGTTATCTACAAGAGAGCTTATTGCAGATTCTATTGAAGCTATGGCTATGGGACATAAATTTGATGGATTAGTTTTAGTTGGTAATTGTGACAAAATAGTACCTGGTATGCTTATGGGAGCGGCTAGACTTAACATTCCTTCTATATATATAAGCGGTGGACCTATGTTGACTGGAGATTATAGAGGTAAGACACTTGATCTTATTAGAGGATCATTTGAAGCTGTTGGAGCTCATGTAAATGGTGAAATATCAGCGGAAGAATTAAGTGAGATAGAAACTCATTCTTGTCCAACTTGTGGTAGTTGTGCGGGACTATTTACTGCTAATACTATGAATTCACTTGCTGAATCTTTGGGTATAGCATTACCTGGCAATGGAACTATACCTGCTCCTTTTGGAAGAAGAAAGCAATTAGCTAAAAGAGCAGGAATGAAGATAGTTGAATTAGTTAAAAATAACGTATTGCCAAGAGACATTATGACGATTGATGCATTTAAGAATGCAATTGCATTAGATATGGCTATAGGAGGTTCTTCTAATACTACATTGCACCTATTGGCAATTGCTAATGAAGCGGAAGTGGATTTGACATTAGATCATTTTGATGAAATAAGTAGAAATGTTCCTAACTTAACTAAAATAAGTCCAGCTGGTGTTCATAGTATGCATGATTTAGATAATGCAGGAGGTATATCAGCAGTTCTGAATGAGCTTGCTAAGGCAGGATTGATAAATACAGATGCAAAGACGGTTACAGGGAATACTATTGGTGAAAATATTAAAAATGCGAATATACTAGACCCTAATGTAATTAGAGAGATAGATAATCCTTATAAAAAAGAGGGCGGAATAGCAATATTAAGAGGAAACTTAGCTCCTGATGGTGCAGTTGTTAAGCAATCAGCAGTAGAACCAGAAATGATGCAGCACAAAGGGTCAGCTAGAATCTTTGAATCAGAAGAAACTGCTTATGCAGCTATTTTAAATAAGCAAATAAAAGCAGGTGATGTTGTAGTCATCAGATATGAAGGTCCTAAGGGAGGTCCGGGCATGAGAGAGATGCTAAGTCCAACAGCTGCAATAGCAGGAATGGGCTTAGAAAAATCAGTAGCACTTATAACTGACGGACGTTTTTCTGGTGGTACTAGAGGACCATGTATTGGACATGTTTCTCCTGAAGCAAGCGAAGGCGGAACAATAGGTATCCTTGAAGAAGGAGATATTATAGAAATAGATATTAAAAATAGAGTATTAAAAGTAGATTTATCAGAAGAAGAAATTCAAGCAAGAAAAGATAAATGGGTACAGCCTCCTTCGAAAGCTAAAAGAGGAACATATTTGTCAAGATACAGCAAATTAGTAACATCAGCAAGTACAGGTGCAGTCTTAGAAAGATAAAGTAGTAAAACTTATTCAGTGGTAGGACAATAGTCCATCCACTGTTTTTTTCATATAATAAGAAAGTTTGATTTTTAAATAAAAATAACTTCTGTGAAAGATTATATGGTTGTTATTATAATATCAACTAATGTTGCTTAAAATGTTACTATTTATTAATTATACAATGTATTACTATTATTGACAATAAAATGAAATTGTGTTACACTTATATTTGCGTGCACGTAAAAAATTATTTAGGAAGATATTTATGATGAAAATTAACAAAAAACAAATAACATCTTTAGTATTGGCAGTAGTTATATTAGTTATTGGTTGTGGTTCTGTATTTGCAACATCATATACATCTTACTTAACACTTTCTATTAACAGCTCTCATGATGGCGCATGGAGAGATTATGTAGGTTCAACTCATAAGATAGCCCTAGAGGTAACAAAAAGAGATCTACCTACAACATATGATAACCATGTTGATATAACTCTAGTACAAGATACTTGGCTAGGAAATAAAGACAGGGGTTCTAAAATTGCTAACCTTAAAGAATTACAGACATATAATTACAAATTTTATAGTCAAGATGATGGAACTTTTAGATACGAATTTTTTAATGGTTGGCCAGCAACTGACCAAGAGCATACTTCGGATTCTTTTACATGTAAAACAGTAACTATGTCTAGTTATTAAATGTATTTAAAAAATATTTAAATTACCAATATTATTGAATCGTCTAATTTTTTAGGCGATTCAATATATTATAATACCCCTAATTTAACTAAAAAATAAAAAGGAAGGTTATTAATGAATTACATTATATCTACAAACAAACTAACAAAAAAATATAAAAACATCACAGCTGTTCATGATGTTACAATCAATATTCAAAAAGGAAAATTTTATGCTATAATGGGTCATTCAGGTTCGGGTAAAACTACATTATTAAATATGCTTGGATTATTAGACAGTGCTTGCTCTGGCGAAATATTTATTGATGGTCAAGAAGTATCGACTATGAATAATAAACAAAAATCATTTATTAGGATGCAAGATTTTGGTTTTGTATTCCAAGAATTTTATTTAAATCCAAAGCTTAAGGCTTATGAAAATGTCATGGTACCAATGTATATCAATCCAAACTATAGAAACGAAAATCTAAAAGAAAAAGCTGTAGACTTATTAACTCTCTTAGGTTTAAAAGAACGCTACAATCATTTTCCGAATCAAATGTCAGGGGGAGAAAAACAAAGAGTTGCAATAGCAAGAGCTTTGGCTAATGACCCTAAGTGTATTTTAGCAGATGAACCAACGGGAAATCTAGATGTATCAAGTGAAAAAATTGTATTTGACTATTTAAAGATGCTTACTACCAAAGGTAAAAGTATTATTGCTGTATCGCATAATGATATAGTGCTAAAATATGCTGATAAAATGTATTACATGACAGAAGGCTCATTAAAGGAGGAATTTATATGAGGCTTACTCACTATATAAAAATTGCATTTACTAATCTTTCTAGAAGAAAAAAAACAGTAAAAATGAACATATTAATTATGTCAATAGCTTTGCTTACTCTAGTTGTTTCAAATACATTATTAAACTCTGTAGTCAATTTTATTGATGAATATTTATTAAATTCTTTAGATTTTCGTACAATACATGTTACTGTATCAAAAAAAAGTAGCGATAAAATAGAAAAAGATTTAGCTAAACTTGCAAAACAAGATCCAAACATCCTTGATTTCTATAATGAATTATATGGGATCACAGTTAAACTAGAAAATCCTTATGAATTTATTGATGGAAATCACAAAGAATTAGGTAAGAGTTTTGGATATTTATGTTTATATGGTGGTAATGTAGAACATGCTAATTTTATTTTAAAAGGCAATTATTTTAAAAAAATAGATACTCAAGTATGCATTGTTCCTAAGAAATTTTACCCTGATATGTCATTTGACATAAGCTTTCTTAAAGAAAAAATACAGTTTATTGACGGTGAGAGCCTGATTGGTAAGAATATTGATATTAACTATTGCGCTCATGACTGTAGAGGGGATAAACTAGAGGTTATAAAAACTTTTAATTATAGTTTTAAGGTAGTAGGAACATACGATATTTTAGATAATCTTTATGAGCCAAATGATATAATTATTTCACAAAAAGATTTACAAAAAATATATAATGATATAGAGAGTTATGACATAGGTATTGCTGAAGAGTTTGGTAAAACATATACTGTTATCTCTGATCGCTTTAGCAATATTGATAAGATTAAAAAAGAAATTAATCCTATAACAAATTTTGCTGGAGGAATCGCAAGGGAAAAAAGCAGGCTTGGGGGTATAGTACCTATAGCAAAATATGTTTTGTTAGCAGGACAAGCCTTGGGAATAGCACTGATATTTATTAGTATGGTAAATATCATGCTAACTATGTGCAAATCTATAAAAAAACGTACTTCTGAAATAGGATTATTGAAAGCTTTTGGTTATCGTAATTTTAACATTATATTCATTATTGGTTTGGAAGCACTGATTATTGGTATTTTGAGCTATGTTTTTGCAATTCTTATTTCGTTTTTGCTGATCAAAGGTTTAAATTTTGGTATTGAAATGGGTGGTTCTATGTATATTAAGCGCTTAAATATACAAATGAACTCTTGGTATATTTTAATGATGGCATTAATCAGTGTATCATTACCTTTATTAGGAAGTTTGCAAGGTTTTATGTATAGTGTAAGAATAAAGCCAAGAGAAGCAATAATTAAGGAGTGAACAGAACTCAAATGAATAATTTTCTAAAAATGACTATTATAAATATGTTTCGCTATAAATTCAAAAATATTATATATACTATCGTGATTTCACTTACTATTATGTTGCTTGGTATATCATTTTCATTCGCACATACGACAAATAAAGTTATAGATGATAATTTAAATTCTTTAAATTCAGAAGTAGTATATAGAATATTTAGACTTGATTATGAATATTCAGACACGCATTTAGATCTTAATAAATATATTGAAATAATAAAGCAATATCCATCAATTGAAAATGTCCATGTTTTATCATTAAATAAAAAAACTGTAACGATGGATATTTTAGTTGATGATTATAGAAATGTGAATAAAATAATACAGATATTTTCAGTTAAAGATAATTATACTGTTATTAGATATGAAAATAGTATAATAAATACAGATATGATAAAAACTATTAAAATCATTGGAGTGTTCTCGCTGTTGATAATTATTATATTGAATTTTATTTCTATAACCATTAACATAAAATCTTCAATTGATGATAGACAGACTGAGATTGCTTTATTTAAAGCCATGGGTTATAATCATAAGCATCTTTTCACACTAATTTACATAGAAAGTAGCGTTTTAACATTGATAAGTTACTTTGTAGCTATATTTCTAATAGTTAAATCACTTAATAAGTTTGTAAATCCTTTCATAGTTAGAACTTTTAGTAATACGCTTTTAAGTATACAATTATATATTGATCTAAATGCATTATTAGGTATATTGTTTATTTTGATTACTATTACATTGCTTGCATCATTGTGCTCAATAAAGCAAATAAAAAAAATATCTCCTAGTGAATTATTAAAAAGTTAATTATACTCATTAAAACAAGGCTGTCTAAAATATATTAAACAGCCCTTTTTATTAGATGTTTGAACCACTTGGTTTTCTCATTTACCTAGAAATCTCTAAAACAAACTTATTTCTTTCACCAGGATAAATACTTTCTGAATATTCGATTGGTGTTCCGTTTTCCAAGAAACCTATTGATGTAATTATAGATACTGCATCTCCTTCGTTTATTTCTAGTATATTTGCAGTTTCTATGTCCGAGTTTTTGGATTCTATTTCTCTGGTTACTCTTTTAACGCTTAAATTATTTTTATCAAGTACCTCATAGAACGAAAAAACTTCGAAGTCATAATTCATAATGCTTGGTAGTAAATTATATGGAGTATAAACAGTAGTTACAAGAACGGGTTTATTTAAATCACTGATGATCTCTTCTTCGACATGAATGGCAAAACGTAGTCTTTTTAGCTTTATCACTTTTTCACCCGCACGTATATTGAGTTTCGAAGCAATTTTCTCATCAGCTTCAATGACCTTCTTTTCTAACAATTTAGTTTTTGGTATAAGCCCGCTTTTTTTCATCTGTTCATTATAGCTTTCAATAAATCGTGTATATTCCTGTGTAATTTTTGGCTTAGTGACAAAAGTTCCTTTGCCTTTTATTCTATGTAGATAACCTTTGGTAACAAGGTTGTTCAGTGCCTTTTGAACAGTAGGTCTGCTTATGTTAAAAATCTTGCTTATTTCAATTTCGGTTGGTAGCATGGCACCTTCTTTAATCTTGTTTCTTTTTATGGTCTCAATAATAATATTTTGTAGTTGATAGTAAAGTGGTACTGAGCTGTTTTTATCTAATTTCTGATTCTCAAAAAACATTTATATTCTCCTTATTTTGCAATGTATAGCTAAACTTATTTAAAAATTTCTATTCAAAACTATATTTAAACTGTGGTATCTCCTAAGCAATTATATTTTTTAAGAAGCTTAGCTATGTATCTATCAATTAAATAATATAAATAAAAACTACAAGTGTCAACAATAACTATAGATAAAATGTAATAACCTTTCAGCTTGACCACATTATATAGTTACATTTGATAAAATTTCATTTTTCGATTTTTCGGTATCTGGTATATAACATTTCATAAGTCGGCAGTTTCCTTCAAAAGAATATTCTCCTATAGATGCAGGCATAAAAATACTATCGCCTTTTTTAATATTTTCTACACCTGAATTATAGATTATACTGCCAGAACCTTCTACGCATACATAAATATAATATCTTTCAGGATCACTCTTGTTTTCATATTTTGTAGCTACATCAATTAGTTCGATAGCATATTCCTTATTAACATAGCAGTATGTTCTTGTATAACCATCATATTTTATAGAAATGTGATTAGGTTTAAAGCATTTTTCATTAGGATTTAGTACATCAAAGGATTTTTCAATATCTAGTGCTCGACCTCTGTTATAATCATAAAATCTATAAGTTGTATCGCCGTTTTCTCCAATTTCAACCGCTAAAACACCTTTGCCTAGAGCGTGTAAAAGTCCTGTTTTTATTACAGTAATATCTCCTTTTTTAACAGGTACCTTAACTATATAATCTTCAAGAGTTCCATTTAGTACAGCTTCTTTTAATACGTTTACATCGGTTGTTGTTGTTCCAGCGATTATATACGCATCTTCCTCTGCGTCCATTATATACCATGTTTCGTTTTTGCCATTATCATTTTCATGAAGACTTGCATATTCTTGATAAGGATGAACCTGTATTGAAAGATTTTGCGCTGCATCTAATATAGCAGCTCTTAATATTTGAGTTTTGTCTAGTTTAGTGCCTATTAGTCTTTCTCCATTTTGCTCTATTGCTTCACTCAGTTTCATTCCGCTAAAAGCTCCATTAGAAATAACAGTATCAGCATTTCTATGAGCACTTAATTCCCAACTGATTCCAACATTATTTAAACTTTCGTCATTTTTTAATTCTTTTATTTTGTCTCCTGACCATATTTTTTCAATATATATAGGCTTAAATTTTAATGGATACAACTTAAACTACCTCCTTTATTTCAGTAATTGCCTTAAATTTATTCATTTTCTAATAGCCTAAAGGGGACGAATCAAAATATTTTGAGACATCCCCTAGAACTAATATATTTAGAATAGACCTATTAGTACTCCAACTATACTTAAAACTAAGAATATTCCCATTAATTTTAGTGGACTCATATTCTTCTTTTGAAGTGATTTCCATGATACTAGAACTAAAATCAATGGAAGCAATTTAGGAAACATATTGTCGATTATTTCTTGGAATTTTATAACGGTATCTCCATTTTGGTAAATAGCAGCAATGTTAAGATTAACAAAGTTAGCGGCAATACCACCCATTACAACAATACCAAGTATAGTAAATGCTTCTGTAATTTTTTTAGCCTTATTTCCCATGATTAGGTTAACAGCATCAAGACCCATATCGTAACCTTTCATATAAAGGAAATAAGAAGATAACAAACAAATAGGGAACCAAGTTAATGTATAGAATAAAGGTCCTAATATACTGCCGTTGGCTGCTAGTCCCATACCTATACTAAGTAGAAGTGGAACTGTTATACCTTGTATAAGAACATCTCCAACACCTGCAATAGGTCCCATAAGACCAACTTTTATACCTTCGATTAATCCATCATCAACGGGTTGTTCATTGGCTTTTGCTTCTTCAAGACCTGCAACTATACCATTTACAACTGATCCTAATTGTGGTTCAGTGTTATAGAATACAGTGTGTCTTCTAAGTGCTTTACCTTTTTCTTCATCAGTATCATATAATCTATTTATTATTGGTAACATAGATTGTCCGAAAGAAGTTCCTTCAAGTCGTTCGAAACTTATTGCTGAAAGGTTGAATAAAATCCATGACCACCAGCTTTTACGAAGATCTTTTTTTGTCAGCTTTTTCTTAAAGTTATCGTTTTTAGCCATTATAATACCTCCTCATCATCGTCATAATCTTGGGTAACATTTCCTCCTGATGAAGCTACAGCTGGTGTAGGATTATTTGAGTATTTATAATGCATAACTGCAATAGCTGCACCTACTATAGTAAGAGCAATCATGTTTAATTTTAAGAAGACTACACATACAAAACCTACAAGGAAGTAAACTACTAAAGTTCGTTCCTTCATTATTTGACTTAAAAGTAAACCAATACCTACAGCTGGAAGGATTCCGCCTAATGTGCCCATAATTTGCATTAGTGATTGAGGAATTGCATTTAAAAAGTTTTCTGCATATTGTGCTCCGAAATATACTGCTAAAAATGTTGGTATAAATCTTAGAGCGAATGTAGTTATTTGAGGATATAAAGCGTTTGCACGCCAAAAACCTTTAAGATCGTTTTTCTCTGCATATTTATCAGCAAGATGATTCCAAAAAGTATTAACGGTTTCAATAAGATTAAATAATGTTACTCCTAGTAAACCAATAGTTGCTGCTAAAGCAACTGCAACATCAGCATCAGCACCAGAAAGCATTGCGATAGCGATTGCGGGGTAAGCTACGAATGTGATATCTGCTGAAGCTACACCTCCAGGAACGATAAGAGATAAATATAATGCTTGTACAGCAGAACCAATTATAATACCTGTTTTAACATCTCCTAATATAATTCCGACTATAGTACCAGATATTAAAGGTCTGCTTAAGTAATAAAATCCGCCTGTTGTACCTAAGAACCAAGGAACTCCAAGACTTGCAAGATAACAAATTATACCTAATAAAATCGATTGTAGTAACATGTTTTGCCTCCTCTTATTATAAATTTAATAAATTCTTTAGTTTAACTGTAAGTTTTTAAGTTTACTTCACCTCCTTTTACTAAAGTTAAATTCATCAAACAGCTGAATGAATTATTTATAATAGTTATTTCTTATTTCTTTCCAAGCAAAGCCTTTTTTATCTGGAGTAAGCTTAAATGTAATGTTGATTCCGCTATTGTGAAGAACTTCACATGCATCCATTTCTTCTTTTGTAAGTGATTGATTAGGTCCTATAGAAGTAGTATCAGGTCTAAAACTAGATGGTCCATAAATCAGCTCTTTTCCAAATTCTACTCCGTTTTGAACTAGGTTACTAAGCTCTATTGGTGATTTAGTTATTAAAAAGTAATTTTTTTTGCTTCTTTTTGCTTCATCAATTTTTAACAATGCTTTCTCAAATGTAAAAATATGAACTTTTATATTTGAAGGAGCAGCATTCTTGTATACTTGACCCAATTCTTTGTTTTTTGCTAGATAGTCATTTACAACTAAGATTCCATCACATGGATTTATACGTGTCCATTGAGTTAATACTTGTCCATGTATTATTCTGTCATCAACTCTAACTAATGTAATTGCCATATTATTACCTCCTAAAATTATAATTCGTCGTCCTCATCAGAACTATTATTTGTATTTTCATATAAAGCTATACTAGTGCTTCCGATATCTAAAAGAATTTTTGAAAGTTCATCAAGTGAATAGTTATTTCTTTGAAATAGTATTTCTAAAAGAGTAGGTAAATTAATACCACTTGCAATCTTTATATCAAAATCATAATCGTTAGTTTGTGATAAAATTACACTTGTGTTATAAGGTGTACCAGATTGTAAATCTGTTAATATAAAAACTCCATCTTTTGAGGAAACCTTTTCAACAGCTGTTTTTAAATCCTTAGTAAATTTGTCTATACCACCATTAGTAGTTAAAGATGCAATTTCTAAAGCTTCAGGTTCACCAAGTATCATTTTGATTGCATCCATAAAACCGTTTGCCAATTTTCCATGAGTTGCTAATACAATTCCTATCATAAATGTTCCTCCTTAAATGTAATCTGATGTCGATATGTAAATACATATTAAATTGAAAATAAATAAATTCGGGCTTAGATAGTAAAATTCATCTAATTCCAATTTAATTATAGCATATTTAAAAATAATGTCAATATTAATAAGCGTTTTTTTATTACATAGACATAACATAGTAAAAAAATCTTTTAAAATGATATAACATATGTTATAATACAATTGAACTGTACAGAGGTTCAATAAATATATAATTGAATATCAAACATATGATATACCATATAATTCAATCATATGTAATGCCATATATAGTATTTTGAGTAATTTAACACTGATTATTTATATAATGTTGAATAATATTTTATATATTTTGTCTATCTACAATAGAACATATATCGAGAAGGAGGAGTTGTATGCAAAATTATGATAAATACCCTGAGGTAAAAATTAAAGGATTTGATAATGAGGCTTTTGAAGGATATAATCATATTATTGAAAGAGTAAAAGAAGATATAATAGGAAAAGAAAAAGCTGTAGTCGTTATTGATTTTTATCATGGAGTCAGTGAAGATGAAGTTTTGAAAGGTTTTGACTTGCTTAATCCTGTAATGAAAGTAAAAGCGGATGATTGTGCTTATGATGGTGAGAAACTTACTGAGATGATGCAGGAATATTTAACTGATGATAGAGTGTTTGGAATTATTAATACAAAAAAACTACAAGATTATTTTGTTAAAGAAAAAATTGAGAAAGCAGCAGAAAAAATTTCTAGCGTAGAAAAAGGCATTGTTCTTGTTTATGGAGTAGGTGCAGGGCTTATAACTTTAGGAGATGTTTATATTTATGCTGACCTTGCTCGTTGGGAAATTCAAAAAAGGTATAGAAATGGTATGCCAAATTGGAAGCAGAATAATTATGATGAAGATCTAAAAAGAAAATATAAGAGAGGTTTCTTTATTGAATGGCGTATTGCTGACAGACACAAAAAATGTTTATATGAAAAAATGGATTATGTTTTGGATACAAATGTAAAAGATAATCCTAAGATGATAACTGGAAATGCTTTTAGAGAAGGATTGAAACAAACTGCAGAGAGACCATTTAGAGTTGTTCCATATTTTGACCCAGGTGTTTGGGGTGGACAATGGATGAAAGAAGTATGTGGACTTGATAAAACTAAGAAAAATTTTGCTTGGAGTTTTGATGGAGTTCCTGAAGAGAACAGCTTGTATTTAAAATATGGAAATGTAAGAGTAGAAGTACCTTCTATTAATGTTGTTCTTTATCAACCTGTAGAGCTCCTTGGAGATAAGGTTCATGCGAGATTTGGTGCTGAGTTTCCAATTAGATTTGATTTTCTAGATACTATGGGAGGACAAAATCTTTCGCTTCAGGTTCACCCAATTACGGAATATATCCAAGAGAATTTTGGTATGCATTATACTCAAGATGAAAGCTACTATATTCTTGATTGCAAAGAAGATGCTAATGTTTATCTTGGTGTAAAAGAAGGAATTAATAAAGATGATATGATTAATGATTTAAAAAGAGCTGAAAAAGGAGAAATATCTTTTCCTGACGAAAAATATATAAACAAAATTCCAGCTAAAAAGCATGATCATTTTTTAATACCAGCAGGTACAATTCACTGTTCTGGCAACAATTGCATGGTATTAGAGATTAGTGCAACTCCATATATATTTACTTTTAAATTATGGGATTGGGATAGAGTAGGATTAGATGGTATTCCTAGACCTATACACATTGAACATGGTAAAAATGTAATACAGTGGGATAGAACTGCAAGTTGGGTTAATAAGAATTTAGTAAATAGAGTTGAGGAAATAAGTAAAACTGATGGATGTCTAGAAGAAAGAACAGGGCTTCATGAAAGAGAATTTATAGAAACAAGGAGACACTGGTTTACTGATACAGTACATCATAATACCAATGGGAGTGTAAATGTTCTTAACCTAGTTGAAGGTGATGAAGCTGTAATCGAAAGTCCAACAGGACAGTTTGAACCTTTTATAGTGCATTATGCAGAAACTTTTATTATACCAGAGTGTATTAAAGAATATACTATTAAACCTTATGGAAAATCTCAGGGAAAGAAAATCTGTACTATAAAAGCATATATTAGATAAATAAATAGGAGGTATTATATGCAAATTAATAGAGGTAAAGAGTACGAACCTTTATATGTACAGCTAAAAGAAAAGATAAAAGAAGATATTAAGAGCGGAAAATATAAAATCGGTGATTTAATACCAACGGAGTTAGAATTTCAAAAGAAATATAATATTAGCAGAATTACTGCAAGACAGGCTATTAATGGTCTTGCAAAAGAAGGTTATGTTAAAAGAGTTAAGGGGAAAGGAACATTGGTACAATCGCCGATAATTGAAGAACCACTTACGAGAATTAAGAGTTTTACAAATGAAATGAAAGACAGAGGAATAAAAGCATCTACAAAATGGGCTGAAATTACAATAACAAAAGCTTTTGATGATATACCTGAGAAACTTAAAGTAGAAAAGGGTGAAGAAATTTACAGAGTAAGACGTATTAGATGTGCAGATGGAGAGCCTATAGTATTATTTGATACTTATTTCAAAATGGATCTCAAGCTAGAGTTAAACAATGATTTGTACTATGGATCATTATATGAATTTCTAGATGATGTAAAAGGAATAAAAATAAAAAAAGTAAAGCAACACATTGGAGCATCAATAGCTGACGAACATTTAAGTGAATATCTTGATATTGAGAAAGGAAACCCTGTACTTACAATAAAACGTCAGTCTTTTGATAAAAATGAATCGATAATAGAGTATACAAAGGGTTTTTATATTGCAAATAGATATGAATATTATATCGAATTTTAAGAAGGGATGATATTTATGTACAAATCTATAATAACAGATCAAATAAGTATGGACTTTGAAGAAGCATTAGAAACTGCCAAAAGACATGATTATAAATCAATAGAAATTCATTCTTTATGGGGAAAAACTGTTGAGGATCTTACAGGGCAAGAAGTTTTAAAAGTGCGAGAACTTTTGAAAACATATGATATGAAGGTGTCTTGTTTAAGTTCTACGATATTTTTTATGTGCCCGTTATATGACTATTATGCTCTTGATAGTTTTAATCAAAAATTTCTAACGCTTAATGGTGGTTTAGAAAAACATTTAGAAGGGCTTAAAAGAGCAGCGGAGATTTCTCAGAAGCTAGAGACTCCGTTTATTAGGATATTTCCTTTTAGATTTCCTTCGAATAAGAAAGCTGTATGCGAAGATGATTTAAAATTAGTTACTGAAAATATAAACAATGCTGTTAGAATAGCAGAAAATCTTGATGTAGTTCTTGTATTAGAAAATTGCCCTCATTCTCATATGCCAAAAGGAATTATGACTAAAAAAGTTATAGATAATATAAATAGTACAAATCTAAAGTTATTATGGGACAGTGGTAACAGTTATAGAGCACCGATTGATATTTTATCTGATGAATATGCACAGGTATCCCCTTATGATGAGTTAGATTTAATATTACCAGCTATAAAGCATGTACATCTTAAAGACTATAAATGTGTTAATAATGGTGATGCTAGTACATATAATCATATTACTTTTGGAGAAGGTTCAATGGATTATGAAAAGATATTAAGAAAGCTTTATATTAGCAAATACAATAATGCAGTGAGCCTTGAGTCTGAAGTAAATTATGAAGATACAGTGCAAAGTATGACGAATCTAAAAAAACTACAAAATAAAATAGAAAGTGGGGAGTAATACTATGAATAATTTTTCAAAATTATTTGATCATACAAATTTAAAACCTTTTGCCAGTGAGGCTGACATGAGAAAATTATGCGAGGAAGCAATTGAGTTTAATTTTAAAACTGTAGCAATTAATAATGCAAATATTGAAAGATGTAGCGAGTTTCTTAAAGGTACAGATGTACTAGTTGATGCAGCTGTAAGTTTTCCACTTGGACAGTGTACTCTTGATACAAAGCTATTCGAAACAAGAGATGCAATAATAAAAGGAGCTGGAGAAGTAGACTATGTTATAAATATAGCAGAGCTTAAAATGGGAAACTACAGTTATATTGAAAAAGAAATGAAAGAAATAGTTAAGATTTGTAGAGAATTTAACGTTACAAGTAAGGTTATCTTTGAAAATTGCTATCTTACAAATGAAGAGAAAATAGTATTATGTAAAATAGCCAATGAAGTAAAACCGAATTTTATAAAAAC
Organism: Abyssisolibacter fermentans; assembly: GCF_001559865.1. Classification (NCBI taxonomy): domain Bacteria; kingdom Bacillati; phylum Bacillota; class Clostridia; order Eubacteriales; family Clostridiaceae; genus Abyssisolibacter; species Abyssisolibacter fermentans. Next base: position 79,753 of record NZ_LOHE01000055.1, on the reverse strand, counting down.
TTCAACAGGGTTTGGAACATCTGGTGCTACCATAGAAGATGTTAAGTTGATGAGAGAAAATACAATTGAAGAAATAAAAATAAAAGCAGCAGGCGGTGTAAGAACACTAGATATGGTACAAAAATTTGTACAAGCTGGCGCGTCAAGAATAGGTACAAGTGCAGCTGTTAAAATTATGGAAGAATATAATAAATAAATGATTAGAAAAAACACATTAATGAATTAATAAATAGACCTCTTAAGTTAACAGAAACTATTATGTTTACTTAAGAGGTTTCTGTTTTTAAAGGAGTAATGAACTATAATACTCGCAAAGATTTAATAATAAAATAGCTAGGGTAAGCCTTTGAGAGAAGTAATGAATTACTTGATTTATAAAAACAGTTTGTTGTTTATTATAAGGAGTTGTATAGATTAGAAAAATTGCTTTAAAACTAAATTTTGTACAAATTTACAAAAATCATCAGAAAAAAAATCATCCATGTAGATACATCCTCAATTTATGCTATTCTTATTAGAGTAAAAACTTCATTTTGATTAGAGTATATTGCTTGTGGACATAATATAGAAAAAGTATTTGGTGGTGAAGCTATGACTAAGAGAGATATAATTAGAACATTAAATCATATAGGACTTTTACTTGAGATTAAAGGAGAGAGTTTTTTTAAATCTAAAGCGTATTATGATGCAGCTAGGAAGATAGAATTAATGCAGGAAGATATTTTTGAACTTGTAAAGGAAGGAAAATTAGGTCACATCAAAGGGTTTGGAAAAGCTTTGACAGAAAAAATAGGTGAGCTAGTCAATACTGGAAAACTAAAATATTATGAAGATTTACAAAGTTCGATTCCTGAAGGTTTAATACAAATGTTGAAAATTCCAGGTATTGGTGCTAAAAAGATAAAAATACTTTATGATAAATTAGGAATAAGTACAATACAAGAATTAAAGCAAGCATGTTTAGAAGATAAGCTTTTGATAATAACAGGGTTTAGCAAAAAAGGTCAAGAAAAAATATTAGAGGGAATTATAGTTATAGAGAAATATGCCGACAAATTTCATTTTCCTGTAGGAGATATTATTGCACAGGAAATAATTAAATCATTTGAAGATGTCAGCTATATAAAAAGATATGCAGTAGCAGGGAGTCTAAGAAGAAAGAAGGAAATTATCAAAGATATAGATATATTAGTGAGTAGTGATGAACCAGATAAAGTGATGGATATTTTTACATCTCATTATTATGTAGTTGAGGTTACTAGTAAAGGAAATACAAAATCAAGCGTTATACTTCAAAATGGATTGAGAGCTGATTTGAGAGTAGTAACAGATAAGCAATATCCATATGCATTACACCATTTTACAGGGAGTAAAGAGCATAATACAGCTCTTAGACACTTAGCAAAACAAAAGGGATTAAAAATAAATGAATACGGCATATTTTCTGATGAAAAACTAATTGAATGTAAAGATGAAAATGATATATTCAAAGTTTTTGGTATGGATTTTATACAACCTGAGATAAGAGAAAATAATGGAGAATTACAAGCAGCTATTGAAGGAAAATTACCTAAGCTTATAGAGAGTAAAGATATTAAAGGACTTGTTCATGTTCATACTAATTATAGTGATGGTAGTGCAACAATAAAGGATTTGGCACGAGAATGTATCAAAAGGGGTTATAAATATTTAGGTATTACAGATCATAGTAAATCAGCTATTTATGCAGGAGGCTTAAAGAAAGACGATATAATTAAACAGCATAATGAAATAGATCAATTAAACAAAAAATATTTAAGTTTTCAAATACTTAAAGGCACTGAAGCTGATATTCTTGCTGATGGCAGCATAGATTATTCAGATGAAGTTCTAAAAACTTTTGATTTTGTTATTGCTTCAATACATTCCTCATTCAAAATGGATGAGAAAAAAATGACAAAGAGAATTATAAAAGCAATTGAAAACAAATATGTTAAAATATTAGGACATCCTACAGGAAGGCTTCTATTATCAAGAGAGCCTTATAATATAAATATAGATGAAATTGTAAAAGCCTGTGTAAAAAACAATGTAATTATAGAGATAAATTCAAATCCTTATAGGCTAGATTTAGATTGGAGATATATAAAAGCTGCTAAAGAGAAAGGAGCCAAGTTTGTAATCTCACCAGATGCTCATAGCATAAAAGATCTAGACTATGTTAGATATGGGATAAATGTAGCTCGGAAGGGGTGGCTTGAAAAAAGCGATGTAGCTAATGCTAGTGAAGATTTAAGTTTATATTTTAAATAAATATATATTAAAAAATGGTTAGTTATTGATATAAGTTTAACAAAATAATTTACGTAAGATGACTATATTTTCTTTTTAGTTTTATGAAAACGAATTAGAACTTATAAAACTTATTATAGAATTAAACAAAACTGAGTTTAAATTACTCAGTTTTATTTTAATTAAGCAGAAAACTAAATCTGTGATTTAATGTGAATTGCTTAACCCAAGAAACAGAGTGGAGTAATTTTCATTTTTAAACTAGTTTTTAAATCATTACGCAATAATATAAAAGCAATTATTACCTAGATATTTTATGGAAAATAGTAAATATTATCAAAGCTATTTACAAAAAATAAAAATGTAAACGTATTCCCAAATATTGTTTAAATTTTCTTGCTATATTACTTGCAATATTCAGAAAATTAAAGTATAATAGCAAAAATAGACACATTTTATAAAACAATCAAATAAAATGTCGAATTATAGATTAATTTTTGCTTTATATTTTCAAAATATTCGCAACAATTACAAAAAAGTAATAATTTCGAATTTGATGTGATTGTTTTATAAAAAATTTTTTTAGGAATAATAAATATATACTAAAAAGTTGGAAAGGAGAATTATATGAGTAAAAGAGGTCAATGGGGATCACGTATGGGATTTATTTTAGCAGCTATAGGATCGGCAATTGGACTAGGTAATATATGGAGATTTCCATATGTAGCAGCTAGTAATGGAGGTGGAGCATTTTTAATTCCTTATTTATTTGCATTATTAACAGCTGGTATTCCAATATTAATTTTAGAGTTTTCGCTTGGACATAAGGTCAGAACATCAACGCCAGGGATATTTGGCAAGATAAAGAGACCTTTTGAAGCTTTAGGATGGTTTCAAACAATGATATCTTTTGGAATTATGGTTTATTATGTTGCTATAATTGGTTGGTCAATGAATTATTTTGTTTATGCATTTACAAGTAAATGGGGAATAGAAACTAAAGATTTTTTCTTTAATAAGTTCTTACAAGTATCTGAAGGACCATTTACATTAGGAGGTTTAAATAAAGTAACTTTAATTACTCTAGTACTAGCTTGGTTAATAAACTACATTATTTTAAGGGGTGGAGTAAAAGCTGGTATTGAAAAAGCTAATAAGATTTTTATGCCATTACTAATAATATGTTTGATAACAGTTATGGTAAGAGGAGTTACATTAGAGGGTGCGGCACAAGGTTTAGATTATTTTTTCAAACCTGATTTCAGCAAGTTACTAGACCTAAAGGTATGGATTGCTGCATATGGACAAATTTTCTACTCGCTTAGTATTTGTTTTGGAATTATGATGACATATTCAAGTTATTTACCTGATGATACAGATATAGTGAATAATGCGTTCATAACAGGTTTAGGAAACTGTTCATTTAGTATCATGTCAGGTATAGCAGTATTTTCTGTTTTAGGATATATGGCTGCTCAACAAGGAGTTAGCGTATCCGAGGTTGCCACTGGAGGTATAGGGCTTGCGTTTATTGTATTTCCTAAGGCTATAAATGCTTTACCAGGCTTCAATGGAATCTTTGGCGCAATATTCTTCTTATGTTTGATATTTGCAGGTTTAAGTTCAAGTATGTCTATTATGGAAGTTGTAGTATCTGGTACAGCAGATAAATTCAATGCTTCTCGTACAAAGGTATTAACAATTGCTACAGTTATAGGTTTCGTTATATCTTTAATATTTGTTTCAGGAGCAGGAATTTATATACTAGACATTGTAGACCACTTTATAAATACTTATTGTATTGCAATATCGGGTTTAATTGAGTTATTAGTTCTTACATGGTATTTTAATATTGAAGGAACTCGTAAATATGCAAATAAGTTGTCAGATTTTACTGTAGGTACTTGGTGGAATAAGACACTTATATATATGACACCTATATTATTGAGCATGATGTTCTTATTTAACACTTACATTGATTTTACTAAAGGTTATGAAGGATATCCTATAAAAGCTTTATTAGTAATTGGTGGAGGAACTGTAGTAATTATATCGATTGCAGCATTAATAATTGCAAATATAAATGGTAGTAAAGAATACCAGAGAATGATTTCAGAAGGAGTTGATATATAATGAGTACAAGTGCAATTGTATTTGGTGTTATAGCTGTCGGTCTTCTTTGGGGTGGATTTGCAGTTTGTTTAGGAATAGCTATAAGAGGTCAGAAAAAATAGTTCTAAAGTTATTGAAATGTAGAAAGCATAGATTTGGCAGGTACTAATACAACGGATATGTCTTATAGATTATCTAGTACCGTGCTTGTTTTGGTACCAATCCTTATTAATCTTTTGATATAAAAATCTCTCTATCGTGGATAGAGGGATTTTGTCGTAATAAGAATAATGATAATAAACTAGTAGTTGAATTAACATGAACGCAACACCAATACAAGAACATATTGTGCAAATGGCATAAGTTCTAATTGCAACAGTCATAATCATTAATGCATAATCAAGCTTCATTTTAACTTGTTTTTCTTTTTTTGATAATGCTTATGTTTAGAACTAGAATGTAGACAATTCGTTATCTTTAAAAAAATTTAGTGTGTGAAGTAACTCGGTGAGTCATTTTTAAAGTATGTTAAAAAAGAAATTTGAAGCTAATCAAAAATAAGCTTTTAATCAATGATTAAGAGTTTTTTTATTTGCAAACAAAATATTTATTTTAAAAATAGTAAATTTAATTTTAAAAAATAGTTTAACTAAAGTAATTATGAAATAGTAATTTTATTTACATTTAGTTAATATATATAAATAATAGAAGGATGTGAATATAATAATCTTGAATTAAGATACTAATAAACTTAAACATAAATGAAGAGAGGTAGAAAAATGTATTTTTTAGAAGATGCCATATTACCTCCAGGCGAAAAAGTACGCAGGATACGAAGTTATTTAGGCTTAAAGCAGTATGAAATCACTGGAGGAAAGGTTACTAGAAATTTGATAAGCTATATTGAAAACGGAAAAACAAAGCTAGTTAAAAATACAGCGAAAATAATAGTGGACAGTATGAATGATTGGGCTGTTAAAAAAAACATTAAATTAGACTTAGATGTAGATTATTTAATGAGAAATGAATTTATTCAGGCTGAAAAGTTATTGGATAAGCATATATCGAATTTAAGGGATTATGCTAATTCAAAAGACAAGAGATTTGATAGTGAATGTGAAATCATAAATGATATATTAAAAGATTGGGATATAGTAGATAAAAAAGCTGAATTTAATGAAGTAATAGGAGATTATTATTATTGTAGAAGTGATTATGAGATGAGTCATATACACTATTTAGAAGCGTTGGAAATGAACATAACAACCTCAAATCATCTAAAAACAGCGTTACTATATCAAAAATTAGCTAGATGTTCATTATGGGTTAAAAACTATCATGAAGTAATAAATTTAAATAATCATATTTTGTTTATATTAGATAATAAAGAAATAACAGACTATGATATAGAAAAAAGCGTTTTTTTTAATAATGCTTTGGCTTACAATGGGTTAGGTGTATATGATGCAGCAATAGCATCAATAAACAACTTAGAAAAAAGAGAACATTTTGGATTGACTAATGTACAAAAGCTTGAGTTATTAATTCTAAAAGGAAATTGTTATTTTAAAAAATATGAATATCTCAAAGCAAAAGATATTTATATGGAAATTGTTGATTTAGCGTCTAGTTGTGATGAGCTAGGATATGTCGCAGTTGCATACATGAATTTAAGTGAACTCTTTTTTATAATAGGTGAAAAAGAAAAATCAGTAGAATATATAAACAATAGCTTGAGAATTAGATTAGACACAAATTATGATTATCTTGAAGAAATATATTTAGCATTAGGTAAGAGATATTTAGATATAGAAAACTATGAATTATCAGAAAATAGCTTAATCAAAGCATTAGAAGAAGCTAAGAAAAAATTGAAATTATCATTAGTAATTGATATATATAATCAGTTATTAAATTGCTATATACATACTAAGGATAATAAAAATATCAACGAATTATTAGAAGAAATAAAATTAATAATTAAAAACAATAGAAAAATAGAGAATATTGAAAAAATAAAGGATATTTTGCTTAAGGTTAGTTTTTATTATACTGATAAAGATATATTAAAAACAGTAGAAGTACTAAAAATAAGTTTAATGATAATTAGTTGATACACAAAAACAATTATTAATATAACTGGGAATAATATATTGTGAATTTAATAAGTGACAAATCAGAATCTCATTCATTAAATGTGTAAGCGATTCATATGAGATATTTCTGCTTAAAAGACGATTGTTTGTTAGATATAGTATTATAATACATAAGAAAAATTTGTATTTATAAACTTAAAAGCTCTAACTTTACAATCGTCTTTTATATATTAGTTAGTTGCAAAACAGTAATTTAAAAATGTGGATAATTTTGAATGCTGAGAGTTTTGCAACTAACTATATCATATATATAAAGGGGGTGGGTATATGAAAGCAAAAAAATTAATACTGGTAGTAGTAGTTGTAGTTATACTTAATTTGATAACTAGTATGAATATATTAGCAATAAAAGAACCTGAGCCTATAGAGCCTCATCCTTGGGATGTAGTAGCAGAATGTTTTTTACAGAAATAAAAAAAATAACACATTTACTTCGTATCTAAAGAATTTTGTTTCAATATTAAACTATATCTATTTCAATACATTTGAAAGATTAAGGAACATAAGATATTCAATAAAATCACAGAATTAAAGTAACTAATTCAAATAGAATAAAACTTGTTTTATAAAGTCTTATCTTACAATTTTAACTTTGTTTGTAAACAAAAAAATCAATTCTTTAACGTATAATGCTATTCAATATTTATTTTTCATTTTTTCTAAAAAAAGAACAAATGGCTTAATATAATATAATTACAATATAATTTTGTAACTAAGGTTTTTCTATTAAACACACTTCACAAAAGTACTGTTATAAACAATTGCAGTACTTTTTTTTTAGCAGGTATTCTAAATACTTTATTTGTATAAAGAGAACACATTTTAAGCTCTATACAAACAATAAATACTAATATTAGAAAAAAATGGTTGACAAGAATTCAAAAAAGCTGTATTATAAAAGTAAATAGAAATGGAATTTGTATTTACTAAATGCACAAAAAACAAACAACATTCATTTACATAAGTTGTTAATTCTCTAGGAGAGGTGGTTCCAATGTATTTATAATTTCAGATTACAATTAAATAATTACGGATGTTATTTGGTTAAATGTATGACGGAAATTATAAAAAATAAAAAAATAAGGAGGAAAAAAATGTTTAGTAGAAGAGTATTATCGATTTTAATGTGTGTTTTAGTTTTTTTGTCACTTAGTTCATATGGTTTAGCAAATGATAAGACTGAAAAAGAAGAAATAATAAGGCTTTTTGATGCTGATGGAGATAAGTTAACAGAGAATCTTTTTAGTGTAATGGAAGAAGTTAGTGCTGATGAATTAATACCTGTTATAGTAGTGTATAAAGAAAATCAATTTAAAGCTGCTAATAATGAGGTTTCAACTTTAATGAAAGAAAATAAAGTAAAACATGCTTTTAAAAATATCCCTGCAGTAGCACTTAGTTTAAGTAAAGAAAAAATTGAAGAACTCAAAAAGTCAGATATGGTTGAGCATATTGAATATGATGAAGAAGTAAAAATTTGTTTAGATGATGCTAATTACTGGTTTGGTACAGAAAAAGCAAGAAACGATTTTGGTATTGATGGAAATAAAGATGGAAGCAGTAGCTATTCTAAAAATGATGTAGTAGTAGCTGTAATTGATACTGGAATAGATGCAAGTCATGTTGATTTAGACGGTGGAAAAGTAATTGGTTGGAAAGATTTTGTTAATAATCAGACTACACCTTATGATGACAATAGTCATGGTACTCATTGTGCTGGTATCGTAGCAGGTGAAGGACAAGGAAATGCTAATTATAAAGGAGTTGCACCTGGTGCAGCGCTAGTAGGTGTTAAAGTTCTTGATAGTAACGGTTCAGGAAGTATGAGTGATGTAACAGCTGGCATAGATTGGTGTATAACTAATAAAAATGCATATGGTATAGATGTAATAAGTATGAGTCTTGGTACATCAGGCAGCTCTGATGGAACAGATTCAACATCTTTAGCAGTAAACAATGCTGTTAATGCTGGAATCACTGTAGCTGTAGCAGCTGGAAACTCTGGACCTAAAAAATATACTATAGGTTCTCCAGGGGCAGCTACAGGAGCTATAACCGTTGCTAATATGATTGACGTAGGAGAAAAAGGTTTTGCATTAATATATCATTCTAGTAGAGGACCAACTGCAGATGATAGAATTAAACCAGATATAGCAGCACCAGGAACAAATATAAGTGCTCCATATGCTAACAGTACTAATGACTATATTTCATATACTGGTACAAGTATGGCAACTCCATTTACTGCAGGAACTATTGCATTAATGCTAGATGCTGACTCAAGCTTAACACCAGCTCAAATTAGAAATATTATTACATCTACAGCAATAGACTGGGGTAAATCTGGACAAGATACTGAATATGGACATGGTAGATTAGATGCTTATGCAGCAATTAAACAAGCTGGTGGATTTACTGGTAGTAATATTGCAGTACCTGACCATATGCATAAAGCTGAAACATTAGCTGATAGCAGGGAAGATATATGGGAATTTGATGTTGATGACACAAATTATCCTATAGCAATAACATTAATTATACCTGATTGGACATCTTTTTGGTGGTGGGGAACACCTGATTTTGATATAAAATTAATTGCTCCAAATGGTAGTGAAGTAGCTTCTCAAAATAATAGTACTAGACAAAGAACTATCACGTATTACCCTGTTTCTGGTGGTACAGGAACTTATAAAATCAAGATTGAATCTAAAGATGGAAGTGGAGACTATTTCTTTGATTTAAGTTGTAATGGTGGAAATTTAACTCTTACACAAGATCAATAAAATTTTGAAATACACCTGATAGCTGCATGTTAAACAGAAAACAGCTAGGCTCTGTTGATAAGAGCTTAGCTGTTTTCTTGACTATGGTTAAAATGCAAATGCTAACATATTATCGATATAATAAATTTTGTTAATGGTATGAACTAGTTATTTTCTATTAAACTCACTTTAGAAAAGTATTGTTATAATCAATTATAGCATTTTTCTCTTGATATAAACCAAATATTAGGCTATAATTAATACATTAAATACTATTAATAGAAAAAAATGGTTGACAAGAGTCTGGGAAGGTTGTATTATAAAAGTAAATAGAAAACTAAACGAATATTTACTAAATGCACAAAAAATGAATAGTATTCATTTACATAGGTTGTTAATTCTCTGGAAGAGGTGAGTCCAATGTATTTGTAATTTCAGTTCATAATTAGATAATTACAGATGTAGATTTCCTGAAATGAATGTCAGAGATTATAAAAAATAAAAAAAATAAGGAGGAAGAAAATGTTTAGTAAGAGAAGAATATTATCTATTATAATGTGTGTTTTAGTTGTTTTGTCACTTAGTTCATATGGTTTAGCAAATGACAAGACTGAAAAAGAAGAAATTATAAAACTTTTTGATGCTGATGGTGATAAGTTAACAGAGAATCTTTTTAGTGCAATGGAAAAAGTTAATGCTGATGAATTAATACCAGTTATAGTAATTTATAAAGAAAATCAATTAAAAGTTGCTAATAATGAGGTTTCAACTTTAATGAAAGAAAATAAAGTAAAGCATGCTTTTAAAAACATCCCTGCAGTAGCACTTAGTTTAAGTAAAGAACAAATTAAAGAACTCAAAAAGTCAGATATGGTTGAGCGTATAGAATATGATGAAGAAGTTAAAATTTGTTTAGATGATGCTAATAATTGGTTTGGTACTGAAAAAGCAAGAGACGATTTTGGTATTGATGGAAATAAAGATGGAAGCAGTAGCTATTCTAAAGATGATGTAGTAGTAGCTGTAATTGATACTGGAATAGATGCAAGTCATGTTGATTTAGACGGTGGAAAAGTAATTGGTTGGAAAGATTATGTTAATAGTCAAGCTACTCCTTATGATGACAATAGTCATGGTACTCACTGTGCTGGTATCGTAGCAGGTGAAGGACAAGGAAATTCTAATTATAAAGGAGTTGCACCTGGTGCAGCGCTAGTAGGTGTTAAAGTTCTTGATAGTAACGGTTCAGGAAGTATGAGTGATGTAACAGCAGGAATCGATTGGTGTATAACTAATAAAAATGTATATGGAATAGATGTAATAAGTATGAGTCTTGGTACATCAGGCAGTTCTGATGGAACAGATTCAACATCTTTAGCAGTAAACAATGCTGTTAATGCTGGAATTACTGTAGCTGTAGCAGCTGGAAACTCTGGACCTGAAAAATATACTGTAGGTTCTCCAGGGGCAGCTACAGGAGCTATAACTGTTGGTAATATGATTGATGTAGGAGAAAAAGGGTTTGCTTTAATATATCATTCTAGTAGAGGACCAACTGCAGATGATAGAATTAAACCAGATATAGCAGCACCAGGAACAAGTATTATGGCTCCATATGCTAACAGTACTAATGACTATATATCATACACTGGTACAAGTATGGCAACTCCATTTACAGCAGGAACTATTGCCTTAATGTTAGATGCTAATTCTAACTTAACACCAGCTCAAATTAGAAATATTATCACAACTACTGCAATAGACTGGGGTAAACCTGGACAAGATAATGAATATGGACATGGTAGATTAGATGGTTATGCAGCAGTTAAACAAGCTGGTGGATTTACAGGTAGTAATATTGTAGTACCTGATCATATGTATAGAGATGAAAACTTAGCAGCTAGACGTAGTGAAGATATATGGGAATTTAGTGTTAATGGTACAAACTATCCTATAGCAATAACACTAATTATACCTGATTGGGATAGAAGAGTAGATTTTGATATAGTCTTAATTGATCCAAACGGAAGTGAAGTAGCATCTGATAGTGGTAATACAAGACAAAGAACTATTAGGTACTCTCCTGTTCAAAATACTGGAACTTATAAACTAAAAGTTAAATCTTCAAAAGGAAGCGGAGACTATTTCTTTGATCTAAGTTGCAATGGGTCAAATTTAACTCTTACACAAGATCAATAAAATTATAAATACACCTGATAGCTTCTTGTTAATCAGAAAACAGCTAAGCTCTGTAGTAAAGAGCTTAGCTGTTTTTATCTTTTTGAATTCTATAATTTTTTGATTATATTCATGTTGAAATTATTAGCATTATATTATAAACTAGGTAGAGACCTAATTTTGGGAATAATTAATATAAATAAAAAGGAGACGGATATATGAAAGGTTCTTTAAAATGGGTTTTATTAGCAATATGTTCTATAGTTTTTATTATGATAGTTACAGTTAGTACTTATATCTATTTAGAGAGTAAAGATAAAGAAAATATAGCTGATAATAATGCTACAGTAGTTGCTAATAATAATCATGATGTAATAAACCAAAATAAAGAAGCGGCAAAGGCCGTAGTTGATGACGTTAGAAAGCATATTTATAATTTAACAGATGAACAAATAATAGAAGCTATCAATAATGGAAAAGAAGAAAATTATACTGCTAAATTTTTAATAAAACCAACATCAAATAATGGAATTCACTCAATAGCTTCGTCCTATTTACAAACACCAGCTTACAAGATTTCTACATTGTCTAATGTTGAATATTTTCATAATGATAAAACTATAACATTAGATTATGTGAAGAAAAACAAAGAGAATATTTATCCGTTTGAAAAAATTGGTATAATTACATATTTTAAAAACAACAGTGCTAGATTATATGGTGTGATGCTTACGCAGGATGGCAGAGAGATTGCAAATGATAACATTGATTACTATATAGAAGATACTTTTAAAATCGTTGAGTATAATATAGAAGATATCGATTTCGATAAACCGGCAGAATTAACAGTATTTGATAAATATAACAATGATAATTTAGTTAAAGCAACAATTAATTTTGTTAATTATGTTAATTAAAATTCCCCTCATAAACAAGCTTTATGATGTAAATTTGACATAGTGGTGTTAATGTTTTACGATATATTTAAAATAGGTGATTTGATGAAAATTGATAGATTATTAGCTATAATTTTGCATCTTGTAACTCATAAAAAAGTAAAAGCTAAAGATTTAGCTCAAAAGTTTGATGTTTCTGTGAGGACTATATATAGAGATTTAAATGCAATTGAAGCAGCTGGGATACCTATTACAACTTATCAAGGTGTAAATGGTGGAATAGGAATAATTGAGGGTTATAAAATAGATAAGACTGTTTTTACTAAAGAAGACATAAATAATATTCTAATTGCATTAAAAGGCATAAATAGTATATCAAATGATAATAAAATAAAAACATTAATAGATAAAGTAAAATATACTAATACGGCAACGTGTACATTTGAACAAGATGAGATATTGATAGATTTGACAAATTGGTATTGCGATAAAAAAACTATAGAATTTATAGGAGTAATTAAAAAAGCTATACGTGAAAGATTAACTATTGATATCGTTTATAATAAATGGGATAATACAGAGAATAGAAAAATTAATCCTTATACCTTAGTATTAAAAAATACTAATTGGTATGTGTATGCTTATTGTTTCAAAAGACAAGATTTTAGATTATTTAAAATACAACGAATAGAAAAAATATCTTTTACTGATCAGATGTTTATTAGAAAAGAAATACAATTAGATAGGATTAGTTGGGACAATAATAAAATTGAGAAAACAGAAGTAGTAGAAATTTTATTTGATAAATCAATTAAAAATATTGCAATTGATGTGTTTGGTATAGAAAAATGTAAAATAATTGAGGGCGGTAGAGTAAGAGTTGTTACTAATATGAAAATTGATAAATGGATTTATGGTTTTTTGCTTGGATTTGGGAGTGAAATTGAAATAGTTCAACCTGAACACCTAAAACTAGAAATTAAAGATATAGCAAGAAAAATATATGAAAAGTACTTGTAAAGACTTTTATAATTGAATAATTATAAGCTTTATTTACATAATTGTTTGAAATGAAGATTTTGATTAATTTATAAATAAATAAGGGTTAAAAATTTTGTATAATTCAAATTTTTAACCCTTATATAATTTTTATTTTAAATTTTCTCTAAACAAAGGCATACTCATGCATCTTGGACCGCCTCGACCTCTTGAAAGCTCAGAGCTTGGCATTACATGGATTTTAATCCCATGTTCTTGTAGTAAATTATTAGTAACATGATTTCTAGAATAAACTATTACTTCACCTGGAGCTATAGCTAATGTATTAGAACCATCATTCCATTGTTCTCTAGCCGCATCAATTGGGTCTCCACCAGCACATCTAATTAGTGTAACTGAATCTAATCCTAAATGTGTTTTTAATATTTCTTCTAATACAGTTTCTTCTTTAACAATTTTCAATCCATTTTCTGAAGCTGAATCCTTAGTTATAGAGAACACTGTTAGCGGACCTTCAATTTCGGGATGAATTGTAAATTTATCATAATCAACCATTGTAAATACAGTATCTAGGTGCATAAAGGCTCTTTTCTTTGGAATATCAAAAGCTAATATAGTTTCAAAGCCTTCATTACTTGCAAATATTGTAGAGGCAAATCTTTCGATTGCACCAGCATCAGTTCTTTGAGAGATTCCTATAGCTAATACTTTATCATTAAGTATTAATTCATCTCCACCTTCAATAGATAATTCTTGGTTTCTATTATACCATATAGGCACTTTACAATTTTGAAAACGTGGATGGTATTCAAAAATATATTTTGCAAATATGGTTTCTCTATTCCTTGTTTCAGTTCTCATATGATTTAACGTAATACCTGATCCAATAGTTGCGAATGGGTCACGAGTGAAATACAAATTTGGCATAGGATCAAGTACAAATGGATAGTCTGATGTAGTAATATCAGTTAAAGAAACGGTAGCGTAATTTTTTATATCAGTTGTTCTAACTCCAGCCATTAAAGTATCAATTAATTCTTGATTATTGAATTGTGATAAATGATCTAGTAGTTGTTTTTTTAATCCATTTCCTCTTACATTACCTTCTTCAATAAAATTCATCACAAATTCATCTCTTATTTTATGATTTTCTATAGCTTCGGCAGCTAATTTTTCTAAGTATAATACCTCAACCCCATTGCTTCGAAGAATGTCTGCGAAAGCATCATGTTCTTGACGTGCTACCTTCAAATAAGGTATATCATCAAATAATAATCTTTCCATTAGGTTAGGTGTGAGATTTTCTATTTCTTTACCCGGTCTATGAAGTAATACAGTTTTTAATTTTCCTATTTCAGAGTAAACATTTAGTTCTCTGTTTTTGCAGGTCAATTTATTTTCCCCCTTATGAATAAAAAATGTATAAAATCTTAATCAGCTAATATCGGACAAGTGATAAGTCGATTATAACCAGAGTAGATGACTTTGTCAAGTTGATTGAATTGTATAAACATCAATAAGATACATAAATATACAAAATAAATATTAATATATTTCTGTATAATGGAAAAATACCACAATTTCGTAAAAGCGTTTTACAACAAAGCTTATATAATTAATATTTATAAAAATAAAAAAATTTTATTACATTATATGCAATTATCCCTGATTGTTCATATAAACTCCCTATAGTGTGCAGTATAACTCTGGATTAGAATCGAAAGCATAACAGTTGGAATGTCAGTTATTTAATGGACATTTTATAATCAGAAGGATATAATAGAATATTTGATTTTCCATGAATAATCAGGGATTATATGATATAATTTTCAAATGTCATAAAATAAAAACTTACTTCATTATTAAGAAATAAAGGAGAATGGTAATTATATTTAACAAAATTCTTAAATTAAATAGAAGCTTGTAAATACGTTAATTATGTATAAAATATAAATAAATTACGTGATTATACGAATATATAAATATAGTTTTTAATTTGATTGTAACTACTATTAGAAAATATATCTTGTGTATATATGATTATTAGGATATTATATAGTAGGTATTTAATAATTTTTAATATTTTGAGTATTATATTATTAAGACTGTAATGTTCGTAAAAAACAATCTTATTTGTAGTAACTCAGTTTTTCGTAATAAAAGTTAGCTTTAAATGATAAATTATAGTTAGTTATTGAAATATATGAATGATATGATTAATCTGGGTTAAACTATTTATACTTTGAATATTTATTATCATTATAATATTAAAAATAAACAGTAGAAAGGGAAGATGTATGAAGACAACCAAATTTGAGGAATTAACCATATCTGATAAGTTATTACATGGAATAAGAGATATGGGATTTGAAGAAGCTACACCAATTCAAACAAAGGCAATACCTTTTATTTTAGAAGGGAGAGATGTTACTGGGCAAGCTCAAACAGGTACTGGTAAGACTGCCGCATTTGGAATACCTATTTTAGAAAAAATAAATCCAAAAGATAAAAGCGTGCAATGCATGGTAATTTGTCCAACAAGAGAATTAGTTATACAAGTGGCTGAAGAAATTAGAAAGATGGCAAAATATCTACATGATACAAAAGTATTACCAATATATGGTGGACAACCAATTCAAAGACAAATAAATGCATTAAAGAAAAGCCCACAAATCATAATCGGTACTCCTGGAAGAATACAAGATCATATGAGAAGAAGAACACTAAAAGTTGGTAACTTACAAATGGTAGTATTAGATGAAGCTGATGAGATGTTAAACATGGGTTTCAAAGATGATATTGAGACAATATTAAAAGATACACCAGAAAAAAGACAAACTATTTTATTCTCAGCTACGATACCAAAGGCTATATTAGAAATAGCTAAAGAATATCAAAAAAATCCAGAAACAGTAAGAGTGGTACATAAAAAGCTTACAGTACCAAGCATTGAACAGTACTATTTTGAAGTGAAAAGGAACAATAAACTAGAGATATTATCAAGATTGATAGACATTTACAATCCTAAATTAGCTTTAGTATTTTGTAATACTAAAATGAAAGTAGATGAAGTGTCTGATCAGCTTCAGAGTAGAGGATATTTTTCTGATAAATTACATGGTGACATGAAACAAAGACAAAGAGATAGAGTTATGAATTTATTTAGGAATGGAGATATAGAAATACTTGTAGCAACAGATGTCGCAGCTAGAGGTATAGATGTAGATGACGTTGAGATAGTATTTAACTTTGATGTTCCACAAGATGAAGAATACTATGTACACAGAATTGGTAGAACAGGTAGAGCTGGTAGAGAAGGAAAGGCTTTTACATTTGTTTCTGGCAAAGAGGTGTACAAATTAAGAAATATCCAAAAGTATACAAAAACTAAAATAAAGAGAGAAAGAACTCCATCAGTTAGTGATGTAGAAGAAGCTAAAACAAGTACTATTTTAAATCAAATTAAAAATATTATAGAAAATGAAAGTCTAAGAAAAGAAATTAATATAGTTGAAAAAATAGTAGAAGATGATTTTAATACTATAGATGTAGCAGCTTCATTATTGAAAATAGTTATGGGACAGCATAAACAAGAAGAAAAAGAAGAAGAATTAGATTTTGGGGATACTGGAGCAGAACCAGGAATGGTAAGACTGTTTATAAATATTGGTAAGAATCAAAAAGTTAGACCAAAAGATGTTTTGGGTGCAATTGCAGGTGAATCAGGATTACCGGGAGATTTGGTTGGAGCTATAGATATATATGATAAATTTACCTTTGTAGAAGTTCCTAAAATTCATGCTAATAAAGTATTGAATGCTATGAAAGATAATAGGATAAAGGGAAAAACTATAAATATAGAACCAGCAAATAAAAAATAATCACTGATTATTTTAACTCATTCAATATGAGTTCCATTGATAAAAATAATTATTTTTGATGTTAAAGTAGTATGAGTTAACATACGAAATAGGTTTGAATGTTTTTTAGTGTAAGGAATTTTTTAAAAAACATTCAAATTATTTTTTTGTGCTTGAAAGAAATAATATATCATAATATAATATAAATAAAGAAATATTATTTCATAATTTAATGTATTTAATAATAAAGGGAGGTATTATTATGAAAAAATTAAAAATATCAGCATTGCTTGTAGTAGTAGTGATGTTATTCACTAGTTCATTTGGTTTATGTGCTGATAATAACTTAGTAGCTTTTTCTGAAAAACAGCAAACGTTTGTCTCACAGTTTTCTGATCGTTTTCCTGAAGAAAATCCAACTAGTAGAGTTTTAGCTAGAAGTAGAAGAGTATTCAAAGGTTATGAGAATGAAGGTACTATGATGCTTGAAAGTCATGGTGCAACTTATGCAAAAATATACATAAATGGAGAAAAAGTTTCGTTTCCACCTAGTAATTTAAAAAATCAAGAAGCTTTTCAGGTAGATATAAGCAAGTATACTAAAAATGGAGAAAACACTCTTAAAGTATTAGGTGTTAAACCTGAAAACGCATACATTAATGTCAAAATAGGATATCCTACACTTTCATATGCTGATCCTGAAACAGTAGGCTTTGACAAAGATAAACTTAAAAAAATTGACAAATTTATAAATGATGAAGTAAAAAATGGATTTCCAGGAGCAGTTTTACTTGTAGTTAAAGACGGTAAAATAGTTAAAAATACTGCTTATGGATATAAGAAAAAGTATGAACAAGGGGTAACATTAGACAAACCAGAAAAAATGGAAAAAGATACAATGTTTGATTTAGCATCAAATTCAAAAATGTATGCTACTAACTTAGCTATTCAAAAATTAGTTAGTGAAGGTAAAATAGATTTAGAGGAGTATGTAAGTACATATATCCCTGAATTTGCTGGCAATGATAAAGAAAAGATTAAGGTTCGACACTTATTAACACATACTTCAGGTTTTGATTCAACTATTAGATTCTATACAACAGATAAAAAAAGGAACCCATTAGGAGAAGAATTTTATTCACAAGATAAAGAAAAAACATTCGAGTTAATTTGCAAAGCACCTTTAAAAAATGAAATTGGAAAAGTTACAAAGTATAGTGATTTAGGCTTTATGACATTAGGGTTTTTAGTTGAAAAAGTAACTGGTCAGCCATTAGACCAATATGTAGAAGAAAACATCTATCAAGAGTTAGGCTTAGAAAAAACTATGTATAATCCTACTAAAAAAGGTATTAAAAAAGAAGCTTGTGCAGCAACTGAGGTGTTTGGTAATACTAGAGGATATACAAGAGAATTCCCAAATGTAAGAAAATATACATTACAAGGTGAAGTTCATGATGAAAAAGCATTCTATAGCATGGGTGGAGTTTCAGGTCATGCAGGCTTATTCTCAACAAGTGAAGATTTAGCTGTATTATGTCAGCTTGTATTAAATAAAGGCGGATATGGCAACGTAAAAGTCTATGATGCAAATGTAGGAGATCAATTTGCTAAACCATCATACAATAATGATGTATATGGATTAGGTTGGAATAGAGCAGCAAATATGAGTAAAGTATGGATGTTTGGACCATATGCAAGTAATCAAGCTATAGGACATACAGGTTGGACAGGAACATTAACTATAATAGATCCAGAATATGATTTAGCTATAGTTCTTCTTACAAATAAGAAACATTCAACAATTAAAGATGGAAAATTTGCTGGAGATGCTTTCCAAACAGGAGGCTACGGAAGCATAGTTTCAATGGTTTATGAAGCATTTTTAGAAAATCAAAATTAAGATATATTTATATAATTCAAAATATAGCATATAACAATTTCAAACTAAGGCAGGACTATCTTAAATTTTAGGATAGTCCTTGTTTTGTTTGAAGAATCAAGCTTTTTCCATCTTTTATCTTCCTGTAATGTTTATATAAGTATATTATAACAAAAAATCATAAGTGGATTTAATAAAAGAACATATTTAAAAAATTGTATAATACTTATAATCATTGTGATATTATATGTAAGAGGTGATAGTTTGAAAATTTTAGTTGATGCGGATGCATGTCCTGTTAAGAAAGAAATTGTAAGTATTGCAAAAAAACTTGATATTAAAGTTATTATGTATATAGATACTAGCCATACTTTAGATGATTCGTACTCTCAAGTCGTTATTGTTGGTAAAGGAAAAGATGCTGTTGATATTGTACTTGTGAATAATATAACAGAAGGAGATATTGTAGTAACACAGGATTATGGTCTTGCTGCTGTTGTTCTATCAAAAAAAGCAAATGCTATTAATCAAAATGGCAGGATTTATAATGGCAATAATATTGACAGACTTTTATTTGAAAGGTTTCTATCACAAGAAAACAGAAGAGCGGGTAAAAGAGGTGGAAAACATAAAAAGAGAACGAAAGAAAATAATGAAAGATTCAAGATTGCTTTTAGAGATTTATGCTTAGAAGTTATGAATAAAGAAAAATAAAGTGTTAACATGTTTGTATTATATTAGTAATAATTGTATAATATAATTTAGGTTAAATATATTTATTTTTGAAACTCATTTTAAAATGAGTAAGCGGCAAATCAGAAACTCATTCATTGAATGAGTAAGCGATTCACATAAAATCAGAGATTTTAGTTCTCTGCTTAAAATCAGAGATTTTAGTTGTCTGCTTAAAGTCATAGATTTTAGTTTTCTATTTATGTTTTTGATATATGTAAAGATTGGAGATTATTAATGAAATTCAGGAAATTAGTTATTAGTTTAGTTGCAATAGCTGTTTTATATGTATTTTTGTATTTTGAAAATAATTGTATAACTATAAGTGAGCATATTGTTAGTAGTACTAAAATACCTTTAGAATTTGACGGATTTAAAATAATTCATATTTCAGATTTACATAGTAAAGTATTTGGAAAAAATAATGAAATATTGATAAACAAAATAAAAAATGAGAACCCTGATATTGTAGTAATAACTGGTGATTTAATTGATAGAAGAAGATATGATGAAGAAAAAAGCATGACGCTGATTAATGGTTTAAAGAATGAAATACCTATATACTATGTTAATGGAAATCATGAAGGGTGGTCAGGTAAGTTTGACTCTCTAGAAAAGAAACTGATAAATGCAGGAGTTGTTGTACTTCGTAATGAATCATTGGAGATAAAAAAGTGTTCTAGTGATGTAACAATTATAGGTATTGATGATCCTGCTTTTAATGCTATTCAAAACACCAAAGAGAATATTTTAAGAGATATAATTAGAAAAGAATTAAGTTCTTCAATAGAAAAACATGATAAAAATTTTAAAATACTTTTGACGCATAGACCTGAAAATTTTGATATTTATACAGAATACAATATTGATTTAAGTTTAGCGGGACATGCTCATGGTGGACAGGTTCGTATACCATTTATAGGAGGTGTTATTGCGCCAAATCAAGGTTATTTTCCAAAATATTCAGAAGGAATTCATGAAAAAGGTAATTCATTTATGATAGTTTCAAGAGGATTAGGAAATAGCTTAGTACCTCAAAGAATATGGAACAGACCTGAGTTAGTATCAATAATTCTAAAAGTGAAATAAAATAAAAAACAATGTCATCTTTTGTTTAGCAGATTTATATACTAGGTTGTTTTTATTAAAAATTTGATAATAACAAGGAGAAGGTATATGAAAAAATATAAAAATATTTCAAGAGAATTGATGATTATTCTATTACTTGTTACATTAAAATTAAGCATATTTTATAGGTTTATTGATTTTAATACTAATGTATTTGTTGTAGTTTCTGGTGTTTTATTTACTATGACTGTTTTTATGGTTTTTGATTTATTGAAGGAAAAGTATAGAGATTGTTTGTTTATAATATTTTATACTATTTTTTCATTTGTAACATTTGCAGATGTTGTATTTTTTAAATATTTCAATCAGTTGCCTTCTATTGTAGTTTTAAGGCAAATTGGTCAATTAGGTCCAGTAACAAGCAGCGTTAAATATTTATTAAAACCTGTTTATTTTTTATTGCTATTAGATATTCCACTTCTATTTACATATATAATAGTTAAGTATAAGAAAAAAGTTAAAATGTACTATTTTTATAATAATATGAAAAAATCTAAGTATCCCGTGCTTATAATGTGTATAATTTGGTTCTTATTTATAGTAGTTGTGGATAAATCTAGTGAAGAAATAAGCTTAAGAAAACAAGAGGTGTTTACTTATCATGCCAATGATATATTTGTAAGCTTATTTGGAAATGAGGAGAATTTTGATTTAACTCAAGCATTAAAAGGTTCACATAATAATAATAAAAATAATAAATTTAATGGAATTGTAAAAGGTAAAAATTTAATTGTAATACAGGTAGAAAGTCTACAGAATTTTGTTATTGGCAGGCAATATAATAATCAAGAGCTTACACCGAATTTAAATAGATTGATAAATAATGACAGCATCTACTTTAATAGATATTATCAGTTGCTTGGTAGAGGAAATACATCTGATGCCGAATTTACTACTCATAATTCATTATATCCTGCTATGGATGGTCAAACATATACTAAATATGTCAGTAATGATTATTATGGATTACCATGGTTGTTAAAGGATAAAGGATATAATACGATTGCTTTGCATGGTTATAAAGGAGAGTTTTGGAATAGGTTGCAGGCATATCCTAAGCAAGGCTTTGATAAATTTATTGATGCTAAAGGCTATATTTCAAAGAAACCAATAGGCTTTGGAGTAAATGATAAAGAATTTTTGACTCAATCTATACAGTATCTTAAAGAATTAAAAAATCCATATTACGCTTTCTTGATAACGCTTTCCAGTCATCATCCATATGATATGCCAAAGGAGCTTATAAAAATAAAGCTAAATGAAGAACATAAAAATACACTGTTTGGTAGATATCTTCAATCTATAAATTTTGTAGATGAAGCTATTGGGGATTTTATTGAAGCTTTAAAGAAACAAGGGTTGTATGAGGATTCTGTCATTGTAATATATGGAGATCATTTTGGATTATCTTCTATGGACGAAGAAAATAAACTTAATCTTACAAAATATTTAGGGTTTGATTATAATTTTGATGAAATGATGAGAATACCACTTATTATACATATACCAAATTCAGACATAAAGGATAAAATAGATACAGTTGGAAGTCAATTAGATTTCTATCCTACTATGTTAAATTTATTTGGTTTAGATAATAGCAAAGGAATAATGTTAGGGCAAGATTTAATTAATACTAACAAGGGTTTTGTAGCTCAGCAAACATATATGCTTAAAGGATCTTTTATAAAAGATAATATTATTTTTAATATGTCCAGAGATGGTATATTTTCTCACAGCTATGCTTGGAATTATAATGATAAGAGTATAGTAGATACCAATAATTGTAGAGAAGACTACGAAAAAGCTATAAAACAGATAAACTTATCAAACTATATACTAAAAAATAATTTAATAATATCAGATTTAAATCTAAATGACAAAGACTATGAAAATTGCAATGCAAAAAAAGAAAAATTAATAGCACATGCAGGTGGAAGGTTAGATGGTAATACATATACAAATTGTTTGGAAGCCTTAAATAAAAGCTATGATAATCAACATAGACTAATAGAGGTTGATTTTGAATGGACAACAGATGGAAAATTAGTATGTCTTCATAGTTGGGACGGGTTTGTTAAGAAGTTTTTTGGGAAAACGTCAAAAAAATACAGCTATGATGAATTCAAAAACTTTAAAATGATGAACGGATGGCATCAGCTTACTATTGAGGATATAGCCAAGTGGCTAAGAGAACATAAAGATGCTCGTATTGTGACTGATGTAAAAGCAGATAATATTAAAGCCTTAAAAATAATTAAAGAACAATATCCTGATGTATTGGATAATATTATACCTCAGATATATCATATAGAAGAATATATAAAAGTACAGGAATTAGGTTATAAAGATATCATTCTTACACTATACATGTCTAATTATAGTGATGAACAGATAATAGATTTTGTAACAAGACATGATGTTTATGCGATTACAATGCCTATAGACAAAGCTAAGACACAGCTTCCTAAAAAGCTAGATGAAGTAAATGTATTTTCTTATACACATACAGTTAATGAGGTTAGTGAGCTTGAGGAGTTTTATAAGTATGGTATAGATGGGTTTTATACAGATGATATATTGCCTAATCAGATTAAATAATAACATTTAAAGATTGTAACTTATTTAAAGAAGTGATATATATAGTTTAATATAAAAAACAGGATTAAACTTATGATGTTTAATTCTGTTTTTTATATTAAACCAAATTATGGAAAAATAAAATTTACTATGATAAATATATATTCATAGTTCATACAAAGTACTTAAGAAAATAATAGATGGTAATTGAATTAATCAATTACCATCTACTCATTTTACGGTAAATAATTATTAGTAGTTAATTATTATTGTAATAGTCATCATTTTTATTTTTTTTAGTAAGCTTTTTCATCATCTTAATCTTCAGTGGTAGAGCTATAATAAAAATTACCAAGAAAATTATCCACCAATACCAAGCAAGACCTAAAAACACAGAACCCCTCCTTTCGTTATATGTTGATAGATAGGGCATCTTTTGTTGTTTATGTACTTTTTTCAAATAAAGAATATGATAATCGTGTATGATCTGCATAGGGTCAGAATATTTTGAATTTATAAACCAAAGAATTAAAACTATAACTCTATAATAGCATAATATAGCTTACTAGTCAAAAATTAACAATAACAATTAATAATTTTAATGAAAGTGTTTATTTTATAGAAAATATTTTTAAATAAATGGTGGAAGAGAAAGTTAAAGAATAATTTATGATTACTGTAAATTGCTTTAATAACATATATTCATTAATCAATAAATAATAATAGGGCTAGCATAACATGGAAATTATTATAAAAAACAGTAAAATATGCTTGACTTATATTACGGAAGATAGTACAATTTAGACAAACATATTAAAATACAAATATGTAAAAAATAATAAAAAAATCAAAATTCATACATAATATATCCTATCCTTATAATACTGCTTCTAGTTTTAACAACTATACTATTTTTGTTTTATCAAAAAATATAAATTTAACTATAGTCAAAAAAATCAAAATAAATCAATTATATACAATTCAATTATATTATTTCAAAGATATTATAAATGTTTAATTAAGTTTGTTTTGAGATTCGATATATGCTATTATTTCTAAAATTTGCTTATTTATAATTAGTGGTTCTTAAGCGCTGTAAATGAAATATTGTTCTATCTAGCAGATTAGTTAGAACAAATTGAATGATGATAAATTTTGTTCAATAAATTTAAAAGAAAGGAGAATAAAATATGGTTACTTATGAGAAACCACAAATGCATATTGAAGGCAAAACTGATGCAGCAGGTGCAGCAGGTGCAGTTATAGGTATTATAGCAGCAATTATTATACCTACAGCCTCTGACAAGAGATTAATATCAGAAATGGTTGATGAGTACAAAGAAGTTATTGAAGAATAGTTGTAACTGCATAATCAGCAAAAGTTTAATCTAATCAAGAGAGCATGTTTCACCTAATATATTTAGGTGGAACATGCATGAAAATATAAATAAACGATTAAAAATAAAAAAATATTGATTTAAATAACATTAAAAATAAAATTTATATAAAGGTGGTTTGGATGAAGGACAAAGATAAAAATTGCATATTGATTGTTAATCCAAGAATGATTAGCAGCAGTCAAACGGATAATTTCTACAAATATTTACCACTTGGAATGCTTTATTTGGCTTCATATGCTCAAAAATATGATTATGAAGTAGAAGTGTTAGATTTAAGCATATATAAAAATTGGGTGGACATTTTAAGAAGTAAAGCTAGTAGTAATAAATATCAGATTATAGGTATAAGTGGTACCACACCAACTCATGAAAACATTAAACAGATTGCATCCATTTTCAAAAAATACAATGAATCATGTACTATTATTGCTGGTGGACCTCATGCTACTTTTATAGGACAAGATATATTAAGTAATATGGATGTAGATATTGTTATAAAAGGTGAAGGTGAAATAGCATTTATTAAAGTATTAGATTACCTTATAAAAGGACAAGGATGCCTTGATCAAATTAGTGGAATAGTATATAAACTTAATAATAATATATTTGATACAGGAAAGACGGTTGTGATAAAGAATCTTGATTCCATACCTTTTCCACTATGGAATAAAGTCAACATGAACTATTATACAAAGGAATTTTTCCCCATTATTACAAGTAGAGGTTGTCCAGGCAGATGTATTTTTTGTTCAGCAGGGGCTATGTCTAACGGACAATATAGAAGAAGAAGTAATGATAATATTATTGAGGAAATAAAATGTTTATATCAAAAATATAAAATAGATAGTTTTTTATTCGCAGATAATACGTTTACAGTACAAAGAGAAAATGTGATCAAGTTATGTAAAAGATTTAGAGAATTACCCTTTGAAATAACATGGTACTGTGAATCTAGAATTGATGCGCTCGATGATGAATTAGTGCAGGAAATGATAAAGGGCGGATGTATAGGACTTCAAATTGGTATTGAATCATCCAATCAAGAGATATTGGACACTATAAAGAAAAGGATTGATATTACCAATATAGCAATTCGTCTTAAACATTTATTTGATCAAGGAATGCAATCAGTATTTTGTACGTTTGTTTTAGGTTTACCAGGCGAAACTGAGAAGACTTTAAAAGAAACAGTAAAACTAATGACAGATTTAAAACATATAGGTGTTAATGTATATACATCTTTGTCTACACCTTTTCCAGGAACCTACTTATGTAATCATGCTGAGGAATTGAATATTTTAATAAAACACAAAAAATGGAGCAGGTATTTTTTTAATGAAATAACTTCATTTCCCCAAAATTTAAATGAGAAAACTTTAAGAAAATATTTTGTAAAAGCTGCTCAGTTAACTACATAAAAATAAGATTGTTAATGATTCTATTAAATGAAAGGTTGTGAAATTGTGAAGTTAACAATAAAATCAAAGCCAATACGTTGTCAATTATTATGGAAATATACAGAAGATGACAGAGTATATATTGTTTATAAACCCAATTGTATATCCTTAAATTTAGTTGGAAGTCTAATATGGGAATATTCAAACGGTGATATGTCTATTGAACAACTTGGAGAGTTAGTTTGCGAAGAATTTAAAGTTAATAAAAATAGAGTAGAAGTGATAGATGATGTCCTACGGTTTTGTCAAAATTTATTAGAAAAAGATTTAATTTATGTTGACGAATTTGAGGAGGTGATATAAATGATAGATATATTATTTTTACAGATTCCAGACACAAATACATATAAATTTTCAAATAAAAATCGAGATAGAAAAATGAAGCTGAGGATGTGCCCTTTGGGCTTATTGTATTTGGCATCATATTGTCGTGAAAAAGGATATAATCCATATATTATAGATTTAGGAATTTATCCTAATAGAGAGAAAAGAAAAGAAGCTGTTATAAAATTTATCAAAGAAAACAATCCAAAAGTTATAGGTATTTCATCTTATACTGCAGATTATAATGAATTTCGATATATATCAAGAGTATGTAAGAATACAAGTCCTTCTACTCCTGTTCTATTTGGAGGACCTCATGCAACATTTACCTATAAGGAATCTTTAGAAACTAATCCTATTGATATAGTTATAAGGTTTGAAGGTGAAATAATATTAATAGAAGTATTAGATTACTATCTAAGATCAAAGGGAGATTTAAGTCAAATTGAAGGCATTGCTTACATTGAGGATGGAGATGTTAAAGTTACAAAAAAGAAAAAATTCATACAAAATTTGGACATACTGCCTTATCCAGCAAGAGACTTAATTGACTTAGATAGATATCTATCATCAGGTATAATGCTGTCTAGTCGTGGTTGTATTGGTAGATGTATTTTTTGCACTGCAGCAGCGATGTCAGGTAGTACACAACGTGTTAGGAGTGTAGAAAATATAATAGGTGAAGTCTTAGAGATGTATTATAAATATAAGATTAAACATTTGAATTTTGTAGATGATACATTTACTGTTTATAAAGAGAGAAATATAGAATTTTGCAGAAGATTAAAAGAACTTAATTTAGGAATTACTTTTGATTGTGAATCGAGGGTAGATTGCGTTGACGAAGAACTTCTTAAAGAAATGAAAGCAGCTGGCTGTGTAGGTATTCAATTTGGTGTTGAATCAGGTGACCAATTTGTTTTAAATAAAATAAATAAAGGTATTGATTTAGAACAAGTAAGAAAGGCAGTTAAGTTAGCTAATAAAGTAGGAATTGAACATATATTCTGTGGTTTTATGATTGGTCATCCTGAAGATACAAAAGAATCCATCGAGAGAACTATTGATTTTATGATGGAATTAAAAGCGAAAGGAGTAGCATTAGGTGTATCTATTACAACTCCTTTTCCTGGAACCTATTTATATAAAAATTTACAACGATTAGGTTGTAAATTAATTACTAATGAATGGAGTAATTATACACTTGATCAATGTATATTTGAAACGAAAAACTTAAATCGTAGAGAAATAAAAAAACTGCATGTAAGAGCAGGAGAGATTATATATGACGAACAGTCTTCAAAAAATAGAATTTAATGAGTTTGAGAAGGTGTCTAAGTGAATATTAAAAAATATGATATTCGTGAAGGACTGGGATGGCTTTTTATATTTAAAAACATAATAGAACATATGGTTATTGATAAAGGTTTTATTATACTAATTTTATTACTAATGGATATTGTTTTTATAGTTGTTTTGAAAAAAGTATTACTAATAGTATTAATTTTCTTATTATATTGTATAATGGCTGCAAATCACGAGTATGGACATTATAGAATGGTTAAAAAGCTAAAGATAAGTAATCAAAATGTTAAATTAGTGATAATGAAAAAAAAATATTATATAACTTATACTATTGATATACAAGAGAATATTGATGATGCTGTAGTACTTGTTAGATTCAATGCGATATTTTATGACATTTTATCAGTAATTATAGGAATAGTGTTATATATTGTTAGCCCATTAAAAGTTTTAAGTGGTTTATTTATTATGATAACAATTTTTAATTTTGCAAACTATTTCATATTATCAGAAGGTTCAGATGGATTTATTATATATCAATATGTAAATGAAAAAGGGGTTTATAAGCTATTTGATTTGATAATAAAAAATATTAATTATAAATGGAGTGGTTGACTATGGATATTTTACTAGTTCAAGTTTCAAATGAACAGATCGTAGTAAAAAATAAAGCTGAGATGCCTCCACTGGGATTATTATATTTATATACAAATATAAAAAAACATGGTTACAAAAGTGAAGTACTAGATCTAAATACATGTATTGGTAATATTAAGAGTCATCTAGAGATGCTTATTCAAATAATTAAAAAAAATAAGCCTAAAATAATAGGATTTTCTTCATTTACACTTAATTATTATTCTTTTAAGTATTTTTGCAATAAAATAAAAAAAATATTCCCACAGCTTATAATTTTTTATGGAGGTTGTCATGCTAGCTTTACAATAAATCAATCAATGAAAGAAACATTAGCTGACGTTGTTATAAAAAGAGAAGGAGAAGAAACAATAATAGAACTATTAAAATATTTTATAAATAATGAGGGACAATTGAATGATATAAAGGGAATTGCATATAGAAAAGGAGATGAAATTATTATAACAAAAGAGAGACCTCTCATTAAAGAATTAGATGAAATTCCAATTCCAGATAGGAGTATTTTAAAACC
The DNA here is from genome assembly GCF_001559865.1 of Abyssisolibacter fermentans. NCBI lineage: Bacteria > Bacillati > Bacillota > Clostridia > Eubacteriales > Clostridiaceae > Abyssisolibacter > Abyssisolibacter fermentans. The sequence continues at coordinate 50,546 of NZ_LOHE01000055.1, read as the reverse complement.
TGATAAGTATAAAATTTTTGGTACAATACTCACTAGTCGTGGATGTATAGGGAAATGTATTTTTTGTTCTGCTGAGGCTATGTCGGGTGGTAAGTATAGAATAAGATCATCTGAAAGTGTTTGTGAAGAAATCGAAATGTTAAATAAAGAATTTGGAGTAAAAGAATTGTCATTTATAGATAATACATTTACTGTATATAGAAAAAGGACAGAAAAAATATGTTCACTATTAAAAAAACTAAATATAAAATGGGATTGTGAATCTCGTATTGATTGTATTAATAAAGATTTATTAAATAAAATGGTAGAATCAGGTTGTCAGGGAATACAGTACGGAATAGAATCTGGAGACGATAGGGTATTAAAAGATATAAAAAAACTATTAACTGTAGAACAAGTATTTAAAGTTGTAAAATTAACACTAGACAGCGGAATAAAAACAGTTTTTTGTGGATTTATTGTTGGTCATCCAACAGATACAAAGGAAAGTATTATGAACACTTTTACACTTGCTAAAAAATTAGTGATGGCTGGTGCATTTGTAGGAGTAAAAATATCTACCCCATTTCCTGGTACACAATTAGAAAAAGAAATTATAAAGAAAAAAATTAAAATGAAAACGAATAATTGGTCTCACTATAATTTAAATCAGCCAATATATGAAACACCTAACATTTCATCAAGGGAACTACATAAATTATACACACGTCAAGTTGAAGAATTAACGACTTTAATGCAGAGTAAACAGTTTTCTTTAGGATAATTAACTTTAAAATAAAGTTGAAAATTAGAACTTTTTAAAATTTCGATATCAAGTTAAAAATGAAATGCTCAATTGAATAAATATATATATTAAGGGAGGAATTTTAATGGATTCACTTTTGGTTAAGGTGCCATACAGAGTTTCAGATAAACCAGTTGTTAGTGGTTTTGATCAAGACACACCTCCGTTAGGAATTTATACTCTTAAAGCATATCTAAAGAAATATGGTTATGATATTAAAGCTTGTCATGTTATAAATAATAAAGATTTATTAGATTTGAAAGAAACTATTAAATTAAAATCACCTAAATTCATTGGACTTTCGGCAACTACTTATGAATTTATACAGGCAATTAATATGGCTAAACTATGTAAAAGTATAAACCCCAAAATTCCTATAATAATAGGCGGACCTCATGTGTCAATAAATTATGAAGAAGCATTAAAATATAAGGAGATTGACATTGTTTCAAGGTATGAAGGTGAAGAAACATTGAAGGAATTATTAGAGAATTATTCCAATGGTGAATTTACAAATCTTGAGAATATTAAAGGTATAGCTTTTAGGAAAAATGATAAAGTTGTTGTAACTCCAAATAGAGAGTATATGGATTTAGATGAAATACCATTAATTGATTATAGTGAAATTAATAGAAATAGGTATAAGCAGCAAGGAGTGCTAATAACAAGCAGAGGGTGTGTAGGTAGATGTATATTTTGTGCAGCTGCTTCAGGTGTATTTGGTAGATTTAGAGAACGTAGTACCCAGAATGTTTTCCAAGATATGTACGAGCTTTATCATAAATATGGTATTTCTCAAATAAATATTTTAGATAATTCCTTTACGGTAAATAAGAAAAGAACACACGATGTGTGTAATCTAATTATTAACAATAATCTTCCTATTCGTTGGAACTGTGAAACTAGAGTTGAAGGTGTTGATAAAGAATTATTAACTTTGATGAAAAAAGCGGGCTGTTACTCAATTCAATATGGTGTTGAAAGTGCAAATGATAAAACATTAGCTAATATACGTAAGGGTACTAATATTAAAACAATAAATTCTTCTATTGAATTAGCATTAGAAGTAGGTATTGAACATATATGTTGTAATTTTATTATTGGTTTACCAGGAGACACAGTACAAACCCTTGAAGAAACATTTGAATATATGAGGAAATTTAAAGCGAGTAAAAGAGTGCATTTATCAGTATCTGTTTTAACTCCTTATCCAGGCACATATGTTTATAATCATGCAGAAGATATTGGTGTTAACATACTAACAAAAGATTGGAAACGGTACAATGGGATGGATGTTGTATGCGAAACAAATGAATTATCTGCAAAAATTATAAGAGAAATTTATTATAAAGCATATAATGAGTTTTATGTTACATCATATAAAGAATATATATAAGCAGTATAACCTTCAGAAAGGATTAAATTCAATGTTATAGAGTTAACTATCCATATATAATTTTCAACAAGGGGGGGATAGTATGAATATTAATTACGATAAGTATTATAATATATTAGCTAATTATAATAAAGATATTAACATTGAATCTAGAATTGAATCAACTATAGAAGTAAATGTAAATCAACAAATAGGAAATGGTGGGAAAGAGGATATAAGGCAAGTTTTCCATCATTGTTATTCGGGATGGTATCTAGGGGATATGAATGGAGAACACTATTATTCTTCTACCATATTTAATGAAAAACAAAGTCTTGAAGAATACAAAGAAAGATTATTAAGTTTCGAAAAAAAGCCAATAAATCATATATATAACCCTCAAGTATCAAGTCTTTTTAGTGATAAGAGTGAAATGGAGGATTCTATAGAACAATCAAAAATTATAATAAATGAAATTAATAAAGGTTTAGAAAAATTGTTAAAAGAGGATTTTAAAATTAAAATATGGATAGATTTATTAGTAAAAAGAACAAAAAAATATTATTTTAATAATTTAGGGTGTTGTATTGCACTTGATGATGATGAACTTATATATATTGAGTTAGCTATTAAAGGTGGCAGACAAAACATTAATGATACATTATTGCTAAGTAAACAGAATCTATCGCTTATTCATGAAATAAGATTATGGTTAGCAATGGTTATAAAATTATATAATAGCAAGTTTCTTGGATTGAAGAAAAAAAAATATCCCATTCTAATGTCAAGTACTGCTACTGGAATGATTGCTCACGAAATTTTCGGACATAATTATGAAAAAGATTGGGGTAATGGTGTCGCAGTAAATAATAATTTGAATAAACTAGAATGGCTTAACGTTGTTGATGATCCATATTTAAGCGGGAATGTTCTTTATTATTATGATGATAGTGGAATAAAAAGCAGTCAAACAGTTATCATTGAGAATGGTAATGAGAAAAATTATTTAAATACAAATATAGAGAAAGGTTTTATAACGAGTAATAGTAGAGCGCAAGATTACCGTTATCCTCCTATTACTCGTATGAGTAATACATATATTAAAGCTGGTCATTATAAAGAGTATGATTTAGATAAAAATATAGGTGAATGTATAATAATTGAAAAACTATATAACAATATTAGGCTTTATAATAATAACTTATACTTGCCTATAAGATTAGCTAAAAAGATAATGAATAACGGTGAAGAGAAATATATTAAAGATACTATGATGAAAATAACAGAAAAACCTTTATCTATGGCGAAATTAGGAAATGAAGTTAAGATAAAGTTATTATGGTGTAGTAAAAATGGGCAGGAAGTTGTAGTCGGTGCAGGAGGTCCAAGAATATATTTTGATTATGGGGTGATATTATAAATGCAAAAATATTTTGAAGAAATAATTGCAAAAATAGATACAAAATTGTTTGTTCAGTTTGATATAACTTATAGTATCAGCAAATACATTAAGATAGATAAAAAAATGAATAGCATTAATAGTTGTAATTGTCAAGAAAGCGGTTTTAGTATTAGAGTATTAGATAAAAATAATAGATACGCACAAGTAAGCTTGTCTAGAGAATCTGACATTGAAAACTTACCTCAGCTATTAAATAGAGCATTAATCCAAGCATCAAAATACGAACATAAGCAATTGTATTGTAATAATAAAATAATCGAGAGCGTTAGGGGTATATACAATAAAGGATTAGAACATGTAACAAAAAATACTCATATAAATATATTTAATGAAATAACAGATAAAATATCTAAAACATCGGTAATAATCAAAAATGCAAGTTATATTTATTCTTTTCAGCAGATATGGTACTTTAATCCCATATGTCAATTAAAAAGTTATAAAAGTAATGGTATTTCATTAAATATGGTTTTAGGTATAAAAGGCTATAAATCAAATGAAGAGAGTATATTTATTTTTCAGGATCATTATATGGATATATCAGAATTAGATCCAAATAAAGTATATAATAAAATTTATTATTATGTTGAACCATACATTAAGTTGAAGTCTGTGATATTAAAAGAAGAAAAATGTGATGTAGTTTTTTCACCACTCTTTTTTTATTACATATTTAATAAATACTATATTAATAGCTTTTATCATAATAAAGAAGTTACATATCATATGAGCAATAAGATTAATTTGATTGATGATGGTAAAATGGATGGTGGATTTAGATCTAAACTATTTGATGCTGAGGGAAATACTACAAAGTCAACTATTTTAGTTAAAAATGGTGCTAAGGTTGGTAGCTTAGTACCAATGATACAAGCTGTAAAATACGAATTAATACCTACGGGAAATATGATAAAAAAAAATTATTGGGGCAAACCAAAACTAAGTTTTAACAATTTAATATTTAATATAGAAGATAAATTGAATAGTTACAATAACTATGTTTATATAAATACGTCTGGTACTGGTGAATATACGAATACCTTTTTATCGACATTTAATATATTGATAAGGAATGGTGAAAGAATACCTCTTAAGCCATTTTATTTTAAAATAAATTTTAATGAACTATTCAGTGATATAGCTGCTTTAAAAGATGAAAATATGGTTGATGGTATGTATTTTCCAAGTATTATTTTTAAAAATATAAAGATAGTAAATAGAGGTAAATTGTAGTGGTGTTAATTAAGAAGAAAAGGGGTTAATATGGTAGAAAATATGTTTATTAAACATGAAAAATATAGGGAAGGAGCTCCCTATGTTATTTTATTACATGGATTATTAGGATCATATAAATGCTGGGATGCATTAAGTAAACACCTAGAAGATAAATATACTATAATAAATTGCAGATTATTTGGGCATGAAGGTAACTATGAAATAATAGATAAAAATAGTATGCTTATAAAAGAGTATGCGAAAATTCTTAAAACATACTTAGAAGATCATAATATAGATGAAGTAAATGTAATTGGTCATAGCCTAGGAGGTTTAATAGGATTGCAGCTTGCTAAAACAACTGATTTTGTTAGCAAAATGATACTTGTAAATGTAGCAACTAAACAGAAAGCAGTTAAAGAAAGTTATAAATTAAAATTGACTAGAGTTATTGAAAAACAACCAGAAGCTTTTATTAAAAGTCATTTAAAAAAAATGTTTATAAATAGAACTTTGTATAAAGAATACTTTAACAAATTAATAATAAATGAAGAAGCATATAAAAATTATGTTTTAGATATCATCAATGATGATTATAGTGATTTTGTTACTTATATAAATAAGAAAAATGTTTATGTGGTCTTATCAGGTAAAATTTTTGCAAAGCGAAGAAGAAAGATTAATAAAATATTAGAAAAATATGGATACAATGTATTAGATTCTTCTCATATAAAAATGTTTAATAATGAAGGTTCTTTTGTAATGCAAGAGAATGCAGAATATTTTAATGATTATATAAAAAAAATTTTAGAAGGCAGTTAAAAAAAATAAATACATGAAATCCAGCTATTTTACAAAAGTTAGTTGATGCGTTAGAGCGATGTAAAAAATATAAAAGTAATAAAAAATAAGAACATAGATAAAAACTAAAAGGAGGAATTTGATGGATTATATAGAATTTTTAACAAAAAGAATTCCTTTTATTTATACAACAAAAGGGATTATAGAAACTGAAAAATTAATTCAAATTAATGAAAAATATAATTTAGGTAGTTTCCATGAATATAATGCTCCAATCAATGTAACTTTAGAGTTATTAGCTCGTTGTAATCAAAAATGTATCCACTGCTATAATAATTCAGGCAGACAATCAAATATAAATGAGCTTACTATTGAAGAATGGAAAAATGTTTGCAGGCAGATAGGGGAAATGAATGTATTTAGTTGCGTGTTATCAGGAGGAGAGCCAACTCTCTTAGGAGATGCTTTATTTGATATTTTAGATGTACTTGATAAATATGATATAGCGTTAGGTATGAATACTAATGGTTATTTGATTAACGAACAGTTAGTAAAAAAATTCAAAAATTATAATTTTGAATGGGTGCAAGTAAGCATTGATGGTGCAAGTGAAGAAGTTCATAATAAGATACGAGGGGTAGATTGTTGGGAACACGCGTTAAGAGCAGCAGATATTATTAAACGTTCAGGTATACCTTTAGTAATTTCACATGTAATAAATCATATTAACTATTTAGAATTAGAAGAAATAATAGATTTAAGCTACATTTTAGGTGCAAAAAAGATAGTATTATCAGTGTTTGAACTAGCTGGACGAGCTAAAGATAGAATTGTTGACCTACAATTATCAGATGAACAATGTCGTGAAATATATTCTATACTAAAACATAAATACATCGAATATAGGGGTAAAATGGAAGTTCAAGTACTTCCAGAAAGTATACTAGCTCAAAAGCTACAACTAGGTAAGGTTAATGATATATTAGTTATAAGACCGGATGGCAATATCAAATTTAATTGTTTTACTCCATATGTAATAGGAAACATTAGAGAGAATGCAATAAAATATTATTGGAATAAAAATGGAAAGAACATATGGTACAATGGTGAAATAAAACGATATGTTGAAGAACGGATAGATGAATTTATTACAGGAAATTCGAACCAATCAATAGTTGAAGATAAAAGAATTTGTGTATTTTAAAAGGAGGATAATATGGATAAAAAAATATATGATATTCTATCCAATAGAATTCCTGAACCATTACGGTTTAAGATTAGAAAAGAAGGACAATATTATCTTGTAAAGCCTTTAAGAAAAAGTTGTATCATATCGTTAAATGAGCTTGCTGCATATATTTTAATGAAGATTGATGGTCGAACTACAACTGCTACTATATTACGCAAAGTAAATAATAAGTATAAAGGAGTAGATGAAGAAAAAATAAACATGGATGTTTTTGTTAGTCTAAGAGAATTAGAAATAAATCACTTAATAAATTTTACAAATATATAAATTTATACTGATAAAATATTCACAAATAGAATATACAATATTATAGATAGTGTTACTTATTAATGGATAGATAATATTTTGTTTAAAAAACATAAGAAACTAAATGTCTATTAAGTTTAAAAAAAGGAGGGTTAAAATGATAAAAGTCAAAGGTTTAAACTTTAGTTACAAAAAAGGTATACCTATACTAAAAGATATTAATTTTTCTGTTGAAAAGGGAGAAATTTTTGGTTTTTTAGGACCAAATGGCTCTGGTAAATCTACTACACAAAAAATTTTAACTGGGTTGTTAAATCATCATAAGGGAGAAGTAAAAATAGCAGGAAAAGAGATAAAGAATCATGGTGTAGAAATTTATAATGATATAGGAGTTCTGTTTGAATTACCTTATTTATATAATTCTTTAAGTGCAGTTGATAATTTAAAATACTTTGGAAGCTTTTATCCTAAAGAGCAGCTAAGAGATATTGATGAAGTGCTTGAATTGGTTAATTTAAAGAAAGAATACCGAAGAAAAGCCGTTAAAAGGTATTCAAAGGGAATGCGTCAAAGAGCTAGCTTTGCTCGTGTGTTGATGAGTAATCCTAAAATTTTATTTTTAGACGAACCTATCAGTGGATTAGATCCTGCGGGTGCAATACTTATTAAAAAGATAATTAAAGAAGAACGGGAAAAAGGCACAACTATATTTATTACAACACATAATATGTATGTTGCAGATGAATTATGTGATAAAGTTGCATTTATTATTGATGGAGACATTAAAGCAATGGATGCACCTAAAATATTAAAAAACAGCGAAGGTCAAAACCTCGTGGATGTAGAATATGAATTAAATGGTATTAGTAAGCAAATAACACTGAATACAAAAGAAATATTAAATGGCTTTCCATTTAAATATGATATTATTAAAGGAATACATACAAAAGAACTATCTATGGAGGATGTGTTTATTAAAGTTACAGGTAGGGGGCTGAAGTAACATGTTAAAACAGTTTACTGTACTGCTTAAAAAAGATGTCCAGCTAGTTATACGGCATAAGTTCATATTGATTATGATTGCATCCATTATTGTTTACTCTCTCTACATTAATTTTGTTTATATAAGTAAAGGAGGAGATACTACTAACACATATGTTTTACTTGAAAATCAGTATCAGATGGTTGTATCAGAAAATGAGAAATTGACTATTGTTAAAAGTGAAGAAGCTTTGTATGATGCGCTAAAGACAGATACAGATGGAGTTGGCATAAGGGTAAATGAGTCAGGCAATCCGTATAGTATACTTTTATATCATGTAAGTGACAAATCTGATAAAAATAAAGCTTTGTATAGTTTAAATAAATTAATGGCTAATTATGATAGTGAAGTTCCTATTACATACCTAGAGAAGGGAAATTTAGAACTGAAGCAGCGTTCTACCATGACAAGTGTAATAGTATTTTTTGAGATAACTGCTATTAGTTTTCTAGGTGTTGCTTCCTTATTCTTTAAAGAAAAATCCATGGGTGTAATTAAAGTTTATGGTATTTTACCCGGATCTAAATTATTATATATTGCTTCAAAGGTATTACTATTTCTTTTCCTTGAGATAATTTTTGTAGTAACAATGTGTTTTATTAATATTGGAGTAGAATATTCTCTAAGCATTTTACCTGAAATAATATTACAAGTTATATTACTGTCACCAATAATGGTAATGTTAGGCTTTCTATTTTCTGTGATATATAACAATTTTAAACAATTTATTTTTGCCTATACTGTAATTGTTGTATTGGTAACGTCACCGGTATTCTTATTTGTAACATCATCATTAGATTGGAAAGGGATTTATATTTTACCAACCTATTATGCTTTTTCAGCTTTGTATAATGTTTTTATGAAAAAGCCAGATTCAATCTTATCATATGCTCTTATTTGTATGATAGTAATCTTGGGGCTGACAATCATTAATTATAGATTAATGAAAAGGGAAATTGAAAGGGGTTAAAACTATGCTTACTGGATTAAATATACAATTTAAAATTTTATCTAAGGATAAAATGGTATGGGTATCTGCGCTTTTTCCTATTATACTAGCTATTTGTATTCGCTTGTTTGCAGGAGATGTGGTTATTGAACAATCTATAGGTTATGTTGAAGGTCAGCTGTCATCACAACAAATTATGTCTCTTAATCAGTTTTGTGTACTGCAGTCTTTTAAAGATAGGGATACTTTAGAAATGTATATATTGAGTCCGAATAGTGATAATATTGGAATTTTATACAATAAACAAACTGATAATTATGATTTTTTACTACAGGGCAATGAGTTGGCAGTAGAATCTGAACAACTTGCTTCACTTCACAATTATTTAAAAGACAGTAGTTCATTTGATGCATTATATTTAGAAGCGATGACTAATGATAAAGATTACTTAACTACATTGTTAGTAACAATTACAGTATTAATGGGATTATTTTTAGGATCAGTATTCAATGCATTTAATATTGTTGATGAGAAAGAAGATGGTATTGACATTGTTAATCAAATTCTTCCAATGTCCCATATAACTTACATCATTCAAAAAAGCATTATTGGGTTTATTGGTTCTTTTATACTTGGTTTTATTACCCTTATTATTGTAATAGGTGTAAATATACCAATAGTACAAACGATAATTTTATTGTTGTTGGGAAGTGTTATGTCAACGCTTGTAGGTCTGTATTTAGGTCATTACTCTAGTGATCAAATGGTTGTCATTATCATGACAAAGGTTGTACTTTTAATATTTACTTTTGTACCTTTTATAGGTTTCTTTATACCAAATGATTTAGGTTGGGTAAAAAATCTTTTTTATATTGTACCAAGTTACGCAGTATTTAATGGTATATGGGCTTTAGTGGAAAGCCAAGATACAGGAATTATGATGATTAACAGTCTTTTTGTTTTATTGTACAGTGTTTTTGCATCAGTTATTTATTGGCGTATTAGAAGGAATAAAATATTAAACTAAATTTGTACCATAGAAATATTTAATTTTAAAATTTGTTTTTAACATATTAGAAGTATAAATACTTGCCATAAAAATATGATAAAATGCACTTTTTCTTACGTCAATTTATTTTATATTGACTAGAAAAAGTGCATTTTTATTTTCTACCAGCTATTTTATCCTATTATCTTCCAAGGTTTTTCCCAAGGATAGTCTGTTTTTTTATCAGGTATATCACCCTTAGTATACCATTTTGCTTCATATAAAACACCTCTATATACTACCTTTTCTCCAGCTACATAAGCTCTATTAGGATTCCATCTATTGATAGCTTCACTAGGTTGTTTATTAGAGTCTTCACGAGCTAGAAATTCACTAGTATCATTATAAGCATTAAATGTTTCGCTAAATTCATAATCCTTTTGCTCGATACCACTACAAGAATTAGAAATTTTGTTACTTGGACCATTTGGACAAGGTTTATCTCTATTAAGTGACCACATAGATATCATTCCTATTTCCTTTTGATTAGCAAAATCTAGAGTTTGTTTAGCATCTTCTAAATTAAATACCTCAGTTGTTACATCATTTTCTCCAATCATAGGTGTCATACCTACCATATTCCAAATTTGCTTATCTGATTTACTCAAATTGTTATCTGAATAAATCTGTTTAAGTTGATTGAACAAACTATTTATTGCCTGTATTGAATATTGCCCCATTTTATTCTCAGGATTAGGTGCAGCAGAAGCACCAAAGTTCATTGTCTTGACATTAATACCTCTAATCATCAAATCTTCATCTAGTGTGTATTGAATTATTTTTAATCCATCATCTGTTAATCCTGTAGGAAGTATAGGAAGAGTAAACCAAATTTGAAGGTTATATCTTTCGGAAAATAAAGAGTTCTGCAATAATTTTAAAGCTCTAATATTCCTTTTTATTGATGCAGTGTCTTTTAACCATTTTCCTTGTAAGTCTATATTTATTCTACTAAGTCTATATGCTTTAACAAAGTTTTCATATTGTTTTTTGAGTGATTTAACATCTGGAGCGGTAACATGTAAAGGTGTATTAGCAGGTCCACCAAAGGACACTAAAACATCTCCACCCATTTCTCTGATTTTTTTAATTTGGCCTATTATAGGATTGTCATCAACAGGATAAATTATTCCCCAAGTAGGTTTAAATACAGTATCACTTTCAGATACAATATAGCCTAGATTGTAATATGGTATATTAGTTATTTTAGCATCATTAGCGAATTTTATTGGTAATGTTTCATCAACAGAAGGAGCAAAGCATTTTTTAGGCCATCTTTTTCCTCTTCCGACTTCTATATTTGAATAGTCAGGATAAACTACCTTGTTTGATGAAATATTATCATTCAAAGATGGTTTAGTACGTACAGCTTCATCTATTTCATTTTCATTAGTCAATTTTGTTTTTTCATCATATGCTGCTTGATTCCCCTCTAAATAAAATCCATTTTGATTCCACTCATTTCTTTGGTTATATGTCATAAAATTAAGCATTGGATTAAAGTTTAAAGGAATATATGTGAAATAAGGGTTATACATTGGGCACATTAAATATCTACTATAAGGCATATATGGAATTATACAACAATAGTAATACAATAAAAAAACCTCCTAAGCAAAATATCTTATACTATCAATATATCCTTTATAAAATGTAAAGGTTACAAATAGTTAAATTGCTTAGGAGCATAATTTAATTTTTAAAGCTGTGTATAGGAGCAGGTATTCTGCCACCTCTGTTTACAAAAGCATCGCTAGAAAACTTACTTACTGACATAATAGGAGCATTACCTAGAAGTCCACCAAAATTAACGCTATCACCTAAGGATTTACCGTATACTGGAATAATTCTAACAGCAGTTGTTTTATTGTTAATAACTCCTATAGCAGCTTCATCAGCTATGATAGCAGATATAGTTGACGCCTTAGTATCACCAGGGATAGCAATCATATCTAGACCAACTGAGCAAACACATGTCATAGCTTCAAGTTTTTCTATGTTTAATGCTCCCTTAGTTACAGCTTCTATCATACCTTCATCTTCGCTTACAGGTATAAAAGCACCGCTCAATCCGCCTACATTCGATGAAGACATTACACCACCTTTTTTAACAGCATCATTTAACATAGCCAATGCAGCAGTTGTTCCATGAGCTCCACAATGCTCTAGACCTATTTCTTCTAATATTCGTGCTACGCTATCACCGACAGCAGGAGTAGGGGCTAAGGACAAATCTACAATACCAAATGGTACATTAAGACGTTTAGAAGCTTCTCTACCGACTAATTGTCCCATTCTTGTAATCTTAAATGCTGTTTGCTTAATAGTTTCTGCAACAACCTCAAAGCTTTCACCTTTAACTTTTTCTAGAGCTGATTTTATTACACCAGGTCCGCTGATTCCAACATTTATAACACTATCGCCTTCACCAACTCCATGAAAGGCTCCAGCCATAAATGGATTATCTTCAACAGCATTAGCAAAAACTACGAGTTTTGCACATCCTATACTGCCATTATCTCTTGTTAGGTAAGCTGTATCTTTTATAACTTGACCCATTTGTTTAACAGCATCCATATTTATTCCTACTTTTGAGTTTCCAACGTTTACTGATGAACATACTTTTTTTGTTTCATATAAAGACTGTGCAATTGAATCAATAAGTATCGTGTCTCCCTTTGAGTAACCTTTGTGTACCAATGCTGAAAAACCCCCTATAAAGTCTATACCAGTTTCTATAGCTGCTTTATCTAAGGTTTTTGCAAATGCAACATAATCAGTATCTGATGATGCTTGGGCAATCAGTGATATAGGTGTTACAGATATTCTTTTATTTATTATAGGTACTCCATATTCTTTTTCTATGTCATTACCTATTTTAACAAGATTTTGAGCGTATTTAGTAATCTTGTCATATATATTAGCTCTAGCAATTTCACCATTATGATGGCAGCAGTCTAATAGTGATATTCCCATTGTAATTGTTCTTATATCCAATTTTTCTTTTTCAATCATATTAATGGTTTCTAATATATTTCTAGTATTCATGTTAACACTCCTAACTACGATATTTTATGCATAGAATTGAACAAATCTTCTCTTTGAATTTTAATAGTAACGCCAATAGAACTTTGATTATTCTTTAATATTTCAGATATTTCTTGAAAGTCAACATCCATTTTTTCTAAGTCTACAATCATAATCATAGTAAAATAATCTTTCAGTATTGTCTGACTTATATCTAAAATATTAATATTATGCTCCGCTAATAATTTAGATGTTTTTGATATAATACCTACATTGTCCTTTCCTATAACAGTTACAATTGCTTTCATATTTAATTCCTCCTAAGTATAAGTTTGAACCTTTGTCTTTAATAAACTAGGTATAATTAATGATATTAATCCTTTGAAGAAAAAAAAGACTATACATGATAGTCTCTGGAAAATAGGAAATAAAACATAAGTATATGTACTTAATGCCTTATATTTCCCCTGTCCTTTTACCTGAGAGTTTCACCATAAATGGTTTTCCCCTTCGGTGCTCATTTGAGTCTCTCCAGAGGTTCGTCTAATATCGGTTAAATAAAAATTTTCCCAATATTTTCATCCGAAATATTCATTTTGTAGTAATTCTAACATATAAGCATATGATATTCAATATTTTTTCTAAACATAAAGGAAATTGCAACTTATTTACAGTTTAAAATAGATTATAAAAAATCAAAAGATGCTGTATAATAGAAAAGAAATAAATTATATTATATTAAACCCAGATTATTCATAGAAAATTAAATACTATGAGCAGAGAACTAAAATCTATGATTTTATGTGAATCGCTTACTCATTCTTTGAATGAGTTTCATTAATAAAGTTATTCTGTTTATAACAAGGCGCAAGATGTCCCTCACCTCTATAGGTAGCGGGTATCGATTATATTTAACAGGCAGTGCACAATCTTGCGCCTTGTTGAAACGGTGTGTTGCAATTACTACGTAATTGCTTTCGTTGTTATAAGATATCCATTAAATTCTTGACATACCAACTCGGTATGCCTTCGAATTCACTGAAATTTTCTAATTCAGAAACTTACAGAATATTATCGGGAGTTATATGAATAATCAGGGTTAATTTAAAGGATGATAGGATGAAGCTGGACAAGAATAAAGTTGTTGTTGGACTAAGTGGTGGTGTAGATAGTAGTGCCGCAGCATATTTATTAAAACAAAAAGGATTTGAAGTCATTGGGTTAACGATGAAGCTTTATGATGATAATACTGATTCAACTATAGAGGATGCTCAAAAAGTTGCTAATGCCTTAGATATACCTCATTATATTGTTGATTTAAGAAAGGATTTTAAATCTAGTGTAATAGATAACTTTGTTAGTGATTATCTAAGTGGCAAAACACCAAATCCATGCGTCTTATGCAATAAATATATAAAGTATGGCAAATTTATTGAAGCAGCACATAATTTTGGTGCGTATTATATAGCTACTGGTCACTATATTGATCTAAGTTATGATGATGTGAGTAATGAATACAAAATATATAAGCATAAGATTAATACTAAAGACCAGACATACTTAATGTATTCTATAACACAACAAAAACTAAAGCATCTAATATATCCATTAGGCGAATTTTCATCTAAACAGCAGGTAAGAGACTTAGTGAAAAATGTAGATTTTAATATATACAAAAAGAAAGATAGCGTTGGTATATGCTTTATAAAAGATAAAAAACATGGCTTGTATATTCAAAGACATTATAAAGATAATGTTAAAAAAGGCAAATTTGTAGATGTACAAGGTAATGTAATTGGAGAACATAAAGGTATATTTAATTATACTATTGGACAAAGGCGTGGATTAGGATATACATTTAATAAACCTATTTATGTGGTAGACATAGATTATAATAAAAATCAAATAGTATTAGGTGCCAATGAATTAACCTATGCAAAGGGGGTTGTTGCTACAGATGTAAATTTTATATCTAATAAAAAAATTGATCATGCTATTGAAATAGAGGCTAAACTTTGTCAATGGGGGTATTCTATACCAGCTATAGTTACTAAAGATACAGAAAATCAAATAACAGTAACATTCAATGAAAAGCAAAGAGCACCTGCAATAGGGCAATCAGTCGTTTTGTATAAGAACTCTGAACTTATTGGAGGAGGTAAAATAATATCTGTAATAAAATAAACTATTACAATACTTAGGAAAAGTGAATTGTTTTTTTGCTTCAAAATATAAGAACTGTCTCATTATAAAATTTTTTTATTTGAGACAGCTCGTTATATATACGAAAGGTTTATATGGTATTTTTAGATAGCATAAAGATGTAATTTTGATTTATATGAGAAAGAAAAGTGAACTTTTTTGGGAGGTGGAGTAAAATCTCCACCTAAGCCTAGTTATATGAGTTCACAATAATTGTACAGTTTAAACTATAGTATAAAGTTATAGCTTAATCAAATAAAGACTTATTCTAGCAATAGCTACAGAATAAGATTACTAGTAATAGGAAGAAAAATAATAATTCACTTCCTCCATCATAACATTTACCACTAGTCATTTTTTTCACCCCTATTTAAATATAATTTAACTCTGATTATTCATGTAGCGCCCAATAATATACTTTGAATTAGAAGGCATACCGATTTGGAATGCCCGCCATTCAATGAATAACTTATAATCAGATAGTTGCTATAATGAATCGCTATATAGTTTCTTTATAGGAGTTAGCGATTCACTCTAAATCAAAATTGGGTTCACTGATCAAACTTTTTATGAATAATCTAGGTTTAAATAAACTAACTAGTTATGCTATTATTCAGCACAACCATGTCCGCCGCCACAACATCCGCAGAAAATTATTACTAGCAACAAGAAAAAGAATAATAAACTACTTCCATCACCGCAGAATAAACTATCAAAGAGACCATTTGCCACGAGTATTACCTCCTAAATAAATTTATTTTACCGTCAATATATAATATGAAAAAAAAATATTATTGTTAATAATTTTGTTGTATAACTCTAGCTTTCAATAATATATCATGATATAATGAATCGGATTATTTCAATATATGAATTAAACTATTTTTATGTTAGCTGAATTAAATTAATTTTAGTTGTTTGGAGTGAGAATAATGTTAATAATTAAAAATTTAACAAAAAGATTTAAAAAAAGTATAGCTGTTGATAATATTAGTTTTGTTTTAAAAAAAGGTAATATTGTAGGATTATTGGGACCAAATGGTGCAGGTAAGAGTACTACTATTAAAACAATAGCAGGTTTATTAAGAGCAAACGAAGGAACCATTGAAATAGATGGAATTTCTAATAAAAGCTTAAAAGCAAAACGATTATTTTCATATATACCTGAATTACCTGAATTATATGATATGCTAACAGTTAAAGAACATTTGCAATTTATCGCTTATGCATATGATGTAAAAGATTGGGAAACAAAAGCTCAAATTTTATTTGAAAGATATGATCTGATAGATAAGCAAGATAAACTAGCAAATGAATTATCAAAAGGCATGAAACAGAAGGTGTCTATATGTTGCGGGTTATTGCCAAACCCGGATTTATATTTGTTTGACGAACCTATGATAGGGTTAGATCCTAAAGCAATTAGAGAAACAAAACTAATTTTTCAGGAGTTAAAACAGCAAGGTAAAACTGTTTTCATAAGTACGCATTTATTGGATACTATAGAAAATTTATGTGATAGAGTACTGGTTATGAAGACGGGTAATATAATAGCGGATGGAACAGTAGAAGAGTTAAAGACCAAATTAGGAGAAGAAAGCAGTACTTCACTAGAAGAAATATTCTTAGAGGTGACAAAAGATGAATAGTTATAGGTTGTTATTTATGAAGGATATAAAGGTCTTTAAGAATTATATTTTAGAAATTAAAAGGAATCCAAAAAAATTAATAATATATTCTTTGTATATACTTTGGATAGGTTCTATTATTTTTAATTTTATTACAAATAGCAATGCTAAAAATATGTCTAATTTGAAGAGGTTATTTGGGCCACAAATAGTAGGTTCAGTATTTTTATTAATATCAATAATTGGGCTAGCTTATTATATTCTTAAAGGAATGAAATCATCAACAACTTTTTTTTCGATGGGTGATGTGCATATTTTATTTCCAGCACCTATTTCATCAAAGAAAATTCTGCTTTATAATATTTTGAAAAAGACTTTGGCAAATTTTTTTCTGTATGGAATTTTTATTTTAGCTTTAAGTCCAACTATAGGGAATGTAACTACAGTTGATATTAGGTATATTAGTTTTCTTTATTTTGGCTATATAAGTATAGTTCTTATGTTTGAACCAATAAATTTTTTGATATTTACATTATCTACAAAATATAACATTAAGAACGCTGTAAAAATAATAGTATATATTTTTCTTGGAATATTTATCATATATATTTTAGTAAGTTTATTGAGTTCGGAAAAATTCTATATAGGAGTATTAAAATCTTTAAATGCTGATTTTATAAATCACATACCAGTTATAGGATGGGCAAAGGTAGTTTTCATGACACCTATTATTGGATATACGACTACTAGTTTGATATATTTAGTATTACAGATACTAGCATTGTTTGGAATAATAATATGCACTTATATGACAGCGGATGATTATTATGAGGATGTACTTGGAGCTACAGAAAGCAAAGAATTAAGAAAAAAAATAAAAAGAGGTCAGGTTAATAGTAAAAAAACTTCGTTTATACTTAGGAATAAAAGAGTTAATGTCAAAGCATCAGGCAGAGGTCCTTGGGCATTAATTTGGAAAAATAAAGTTGAATATGATAGAACGGGTATTCATCCATATATAAGCTTATTAACAATAATAGCTCTGATAGGAGGTATAATAACGGGATTTATAGCTAGGAAGTTAGAGTTGAATTCTCTAGTGATTTATATTTCTAATGGAGGTTTAGCATATATGTTATTTTTACTTAACATTGCAACTGCAAACAATCATGAGCTTTCAAAACCATATGTTTACTTAATACCAGGTACGTATGCACAAAAAATCATAGCAATGAATGTAACAGATATAATAAGAATGACAATAAACGTCATACTATATAACTTATGTCCGCTTTTATTTATAAAAACAAATATTGTTATTTCTATAGTCATGGTTTTATTTGTATTGAGCTTTTATATCTTAAATCTTATGTCGAATTTTATTATTAGAGTAACTTTCCCAAATTCAGTTGATCAAAAAGCACTATTTCCTCTATTTTTGATGCTTCAGATAGTATTATTAGTGTTACCGAGCGTAATTGCAGGAATAATTATGACTGTTATATTCAATAATAAATTAGCATTTTTTATAGCTTCTACAGCAACTAACTTATTAATATGCGTTTTACTTCTTTCTTTTAGTAGTTTAATTTTCAATAGAATAGAATGGAAGCAATAAAGCTGAGTTTATCAGCTTTTTTTTTTAGTAAAGAGCTAAATTTATGAGCATAAACAAAATATTACGACAAGAACAATAGTTGAAAACCTAAGAAAATTGTGGTAAATTATAAGAGAATACGAAAAAGTGAAAAGCTTTAAAGGGTAATATAGTTTAATAATATTAACCCCAGATTATTCATAGAAAATTAAATACTATATCGCATACTTCTAATTATTAGGCATATATTAAATTCTTGACGTACCACCTAGATATGCCTTTGAATTCACTACACACCTTCTAATTTAATAATATAAAGCATGTTATTAGGCTTATATGAATAACCAGGGTTATATTATCTAAGAATTAATATTCTATAATATTATTTAATGAAGGGAAGTTTTCGAAATGAAGATGAAAACAAGGTTACTCGTATTTATTTTAGGAAGTGTAATAGTTGTATTTGGGTTAATAATAGGTTTTACATTGTACGAGACATATACTGTTCAAGAAGAAGCTACTCTAGAAAAAGTAGAGTTAACTTGTAAAGGGTATTCTAATATAATTGAAAATTATATTGAAAAGGGAGTATCACTTTCAAATAACCTTTCTTTAATTTTTGAATCAACTGTATTATCTAATAATGCAAATCGTGATGAAATGTTAAGTGTATTAAAAAAAGTTGCACAAGAAAATCCAGACTTTATAAAAACTTGGGTAGTTTTTGAACCAAATGCCTTTGATAACAAAGATTCTGAGTTTGTTGGTAAAACAGGACATGATAACACTGGTAGATTTGTACCATGCTTTAGTAGAGTAGATGGAAATATTAAATTGAAAGCTTGCCAAAATTACAAAAGTGACGATTATTATAATGTACCAAAAATATTAAAAGAAAATTACATAACAGAACCATTACTAGAAACTATAAATGGTGAAAATAAATACATAGTTAGCTTTAGCGCTCCAATCATTGTAAATAGGGAATTTATAGGAGCAGTAGGTGTAGATTTGAGTTTAGATTCATTTCAAGCTATAACTTCCAATTTAGATTTATATGAATTAGGATATGGAAGGATTATTTCAAACGCTGGTGTAATATTGACCCATAAAGATGAAACCAAGATTGGTTCTAAAGGTTCGGAATTCATAGATGAAGAAGGAATAGAATACTTAAAACGACTTAAAAAAGGTGAAGAATTTAATAGATATAGTTTTTCAGAAGATTTAAATACAGACGTACTAATAAAATATTATCCAATTAGCATAGGAGATACATCTAGTAAGTGGTCGTTCAGTACAGTAATACCAAGAACTGAAATAACCAAAGATGTTAAATATTTATTAAAAATGTTAATGATTATTAGTATAGCAGGTATACTTCTAATAGCTATAATCATATATATAAACATTTCATCTGTATCAAAATATACTAAAAAATGTGCAGCATATGCCAATAAAATGGCTAATAAGGATTTTACAGAGGAAGTTGATGCAAAGCTAATAAAAAGAAAAGATGAAATAGGAGAATTATTTAATGCATTTAATAAACTTTCGTTAAATATGAAAGAGCTTTTAGGAAACATAGAAGAATCAGCTGAACATGTTGCTTTATCTTCAGAGCAGTTATCAGATGCTTCAGACCAAGTATCAAGAGTTTCTGAGGAGGTAGCCTTAGCAGTAGATGATATAGCTCAAGGATCAGTAAAACAAGCGGGTGAAGTAGATAATTCTGTTACTAAGTTGAATGAATTGAAAGATGAAATAGATAATGCCATGAATAATACTGATTTAGTAAGACAAGGCTTTGATCATCTAATATTTACAAGCCAAGATGGTTTTAGCTCCATGAATGAATTAAAAGAGGCATTTAAAAAGAATACTGAGATTATGATTGTTGCATTAGAAGATGTTAAAGCGTTATCTATTAAGTCACAATCAATCCAGGAAATATTAGAAGCTATCACTAATATAGCTAGTCAAACGAATCTATTAGCATTAAATGCTTCTATAGAGGCAGCAAGAGCTGGAGAAGCAGGTAAAGGATTTGCAGTAGTGGCAGACGAAATAAGAAAATTAGCAGAGGATACAGAAAATGCTACCAATACAATTGTTAATATAGTTACAGAAATGAAAAAACAAATGCAGTCGACTACTAATAACATGGATGAAGCAGATAAAGTTTTAAAAGAAGTTGACAAATCATTAAGTGATACACAATATGCTTTTAAAGATGTAGAAAATTCAACAAATGATATGATTTCTTTTGTCGATAAACTGTTTAGTAGTATGGAAAAAACAACAGAGCATAAAGATAATACAATAGAATCAATAGAGAATATATCATCTCTTGCACAAGAATTTGCTTCTTCAACAGAAGAGGTAAGTGCAAGTGTACAAGAGCATATTGCTACTATAGAAGAGATAGCAAAATCAACTCAAGAATTAAATGAATTAGCTAAGAAGCTTCATACAGTTACAACTGAGTTTAAACTTAAATAAATATTGAACTGATACCTAAAAAGTAGACGATTGAAAAAAAATGTGTCTACTTTTTTTATAATGTTTATACTAAAATAATGTACAACAAATATGAAAATCAATATAGATGAAATTATTTAACATGTGTATATTTAACATCTATGGTTTATCGCAATTAATAACTTTTTCAATATTTAATAACAGTAGCAAATTGTACTTTATATTGAGACAACTATCTCAATGGCGACAAAATTTCTTGTATAGAGCATTTGCTTATTTTTAATTACTAAATAAAGTTATACTAAGCATTGGAAAAAATTAACTAGCAAATTATATCTAAAATGAAGCAACCAATATTAAGCGGCGTATGCCGCTTTTGTTGTTTAAGAAGAGAACCCAAATCTATGATTTTGTGTGAATCGCTTGATTCTAGGAACGAAGTGAGTAGGAGGTACAATACAAAAAAGAGCAAATCTGATAAATAAAATCATAGGACAAAATAACTATGTTTTAGAACAATAGTTGAAAATTGAAGAAAATTGTGGTAAATTATAATATTATGTGGCTTTTATATGATAAAATGAAAAAGCGAAAAGACATAATTAAGTTTACATAGTTTTATAATATTAAATCATCTAAAACCAATATTTAAAAAAGTACATAATGAAGGGAAGTTTACAAATGAAAATGAAAACAAGGTTACTCGTATTTATTTTAGGAAGTGTAATAGTTGTATTTGGGTTAATAATAGGTTTTACATTGTACCAGACATATACTGTTCAAGAAGAAGCCACTCTAGAAAAAGTAGAGTTAACTTGTAAAGGGTATTCTTACATAATTGAAAATTATATTCAAAAGGGAGTATCACTCTCTAATAACCTATCTTTAATTTTTGAATCAACTGTACTATCAAACAATGCAAATCGTGACGCAATGTTAAGTGTATTAAAAAGAGTTGCACAAGAAAATCCCGAGTTCGTAAATACATGGGTAGTTTTTGAACCAAATGCTTTTGATAACAAGGATACCGAATTTGTTAATAAAGCTGGACATGATAAAACTGGTAGATTTATATCGTGCTATAGTAGAGAAGATGGGACTATTAAATTGAAACCTTGCGAAAATTATATAGTCAGTGATTATTATAATATGCCTAAAGTAAGAAAAGAAAGCTATATAACAGAACCATCTTTAAAAAATATAAATGGTTCAGTAAAATACGTAGTTAATTTTAGTGCTCCAATCATAGTAAATAATAAATTTTTAGGAGCAGTAGGTGTAGATTTAAGCTTAGATTCACTTCAAGCAATAACTTCAAAATTAGATTTATATGAATCAGGGTTCGGTAGAATTATTTCAAACTCAGGAAGAGTATTAACTCATAAAGACGATACCAAAGTTGGTTCCATAGGTTCAGAATTTTTGACCAAAGAAGGAGTAGAACTTTTAGATTACATAAAAAAAGGTGAAGAATTTTATGAATATAGTTTTTCTGAGGAATTGGATTCATATGTATTAGTTAACTATTACCCTATAAGAATTGGAAATACATCAATGTGGTCGTTCAGTGCGATAATACCACAAGATGAAATTGTTAAAGATAGTGAATATTTATTTAAAACATTAATAGGGATATGTGTTGGCGGTATTCTATTAATTGCTATAATAATATATAGAAACATTAATTCAATTTCAAAGTTTATTAAGAGATGCGCAGTATATGCAAATAAAATGGCTAATAAAGATTTTACAGAGGAAATTGATGAAACGCTAATAAAAAGAAAAGATGAAATAGGAGAATTAGCTATTGCATTTAATAAACTTTCGTTAAATATGAAAGATCTTCTAGGAAATATAGAAGTATCAGCTGAACATGTTGCTTTATCTTCAGAGCAGTTATCAGATGCTTCAGACCAAGTATCAAGAGTTTCTGAGGAGGTAGCCTTAGCAGTAGATGATATAGCTCAAGGATCTGTACAACAAGCGGGTGAAGTAGATAATTCTGTTACTAAGTTGAATGAATTGAAAGATGAAATAGATAATGCCATGAATAATACTGATTTAGTAAGACAAGGCTTTGATCATTTAATATTTACAAGCCAAGATGGTTTTAGTTCCATGAATGAATTAAAAGAGGCATTTAAAAAGAATACTGAGATCATGATTGTTGCATTACAAGATGTAAAAACGTTATCTATTAAGTCACAATCAATCGAAGAAATATTAGAAGCTATTACTAATATAGCTAGTCAAACGAATCTATTAGCATTAAATGCTTCGATAGAGGCAGCTAGGGCTGGAGATGCAGGTAAAGGATTTGCAGTAGTAGCAGATGAAATAAGAAAATTAGCAGAGGATACAGAAAATGCTACCAATACAATTGTCAATATAGTTGTAGAAATGAAAAATCAAATGCAGTCAACTACTAATAATATGGATGAAGCAGATAAAGTTTTAAAAGAAGTTGATAAATCATTAAGTGATACACAATATGCTTTTAAAGAAGTGGAAAATTCAACAAACGACATGATTTCTTTTATTGAAAAGCTGTTTAACAGTATGAAAAAAACAACAGAGCTTAAAGATAATACAGTAACTTCAATAGAGAATATTTCATCTCTTGCACAAGAATTTGCTTCTTCAACAGAAGAGGTAAGTGCAAGTGTACAAGAGCATATTGCTACTATAGAAGAGATAGCAAAATCAACCCAAGAATTAAATGAATTAGCTAAAAATCTTCACATAGTTACAACTGAGTTTAAACTTAAATAGATATTAAAACTAATAGTCAAAAAGTAGACACCAGAAAAATGTGTCTGCTTTTTTATTATATAAAAAAATTTAACATTTAATTTTTAGGACTTTATTACTATTTTTAAATACAATAATAATATTACATTTTATTAAATCATTAAAATAATTAAGAAAATTATTGAGATTTAATGTTTATTATTTAAAATAACAAAATATCGAGAATAAAAATACAAAAAAATTACAAAAATTCATAGATTCAAGCAATGTTAAAATTCCATTATCTATCTATAAATATGTTGTTAAGTTAATATATGGTTGAAATAAATCACGATATTTGATATATTGAAAGAGACAAGATTGATAGTATTGGGGGGTGTAAATATGAAAATAAGGACTAGAATGATGCTTACTATTCTAGGAAGTGTGCTACTTGTTTTTTCGTCAATAGCAATATTTGTCGTATATAATGTTTATAATGCTGAAATAGATGAAGCAATGGTTGAAGCAGATTTAACTTGTGAGTATTATGCTAAAACAATTGAAGAATATATTAACAAGGGACTTGATGCTTCTTATAACCTTAGAGATATATTTGAAGGTATTAATAAATCAGGTTATGTACATGAAGAACAACTTATGAGAATAATGAAAAATTCTTTAGAAAAAAATGAAGAATTTTTTAATATTTGGTTATCCTTAGATGTTGAAGCTTTTAGAGGTGTTGATAAAGAAGATCCAAATTCAAAAGCATATAATATATTGAGAAGATTTACAGCTGGATGGACAAGAGTAGGGGATAAGATTGTATATAAGGACTGTACACCATATACTAATGAAGATTTCTACCACAAGATGAGAG
This sequence comes from Abyssisolibacter fermentans, assembly GCF_001559865.1. Classification (NCBI taxonomy): domain Bacteria; kingdom Bacillati; phylum Bacillota; class Clostridia; order Eubacteriales; family Clostridiaceae; genus Abyssisolibacter; species Abyssisolibacter fermentans. The sequence continues at coordinate 25,827 of NZ_LOHE01000055.1, read as the reverse complement.
CTCATAAGGAAGTTTACGTATCTGATCCAAAGTATTCAGAAGTAGATGGCAAAAAAATAAGAATAGTTAATATATGTTGTCCTGTTATAATAAATGGGAAATTTGTAGGAGCTGCTGGTGTAGACATGGCAATTGATAATATACAAGCAGTAAATTCAAATGTGAAATTACTTGAAAATGGTTATGGTACAATAATATCTAGCAGAGGTATTATTTTAGCTCATCCTAATGAAAAGCTTATAGGTAAAAAAGCAGCGGAATTTGTAGTTAATGAAGAAGAAAGTGAAGTAGCTAAAAAAAGTCGAGAAGAACTATTAAAAAATATAGAAGAGGGTAAGAAATTTCATAATATTTCATATTTTAATGATGCAAATAGTGAATTATTTAAGAGTTATAATCCAATTAAGTTTGGAGAAAGCGAAAATACTTGGTATTTTACAGCAGTTGTACCAATGAGTGAAATGAAAACTGAAGTAAAGGGTTTATTATTAACAATTATTATAGGCTGTGGTATTGGGATATTATTTATCGGGATAGTAATTATAATTAATATTAATAAGGTAACAACATTTATAAAAGATTCGGCTAAACATGCAAATGAATTAGCGAATAAGGATTTTACAAGCATAATACCAGATAAGATACTTAATCGTAAGGATGAGGTAGGCCAGTTAACAAGAGCATTTAATGGTATGTCTCAAAATATAAGTACTGTTATACACAAAATAATAAAATCTTCAGAATATGTTGCAGCTTCTTCCGAAGAATTAACCGCAATTACTCAACAGGCAGTAGCATCATCTATGGAGATTGCTTCAAGTATGGAAGAAATATCAACAGGTTCATCTACACAAGCAACGGAAACACAAGTAGCAGTAGAACAGCTTGATGAACTAGGTACATTTATTGAAGAGGCTTATGATAGTGCTAAAATAGTAAATGATAAATTTAATAATGTTATAGATACTAGTAAAAACGGTACTGTTTCTATTTATAAATTAAAAGATGATTTTACTCATAATATTGACATAGAAGAAAGTTTATTAAAAGATGTTATGAAGCTAGAAGAAAAATCACATTCTATAATGGGAATATTAGAAACAATTAATTCTATTGCAAGTCAAACTAACTTGTTAGCATTAAATGCATCTATAGAAGCTGCAAGAGCTGGTGAGGCAGGCAGAGGATTTGCGGTTGTAGCGGATGAAATAAGAAAATTAGCTGAAGAAACAGAAGGGGCAACTAATAATATTTCTAAAATATTATCAGATATGAAAAATCAAATTTTAACTGTAAACAATAATATGGAAGAAGTAAATACAATACTTGGCAAATCAACAAGGTCTTTAGAAGATACTGAAAATGCTTTTAAAAATGTAGAGAATTCTGCACAATCTGTAATCGTATATATAAATAGTTTGGTATCAATGATGAATAAATTGAATAATAATAAAGATAAGACTTTTGAGTCAATACAAAATATATCAGCTATAACACAGCAATTTGCTTCATTGACACATAAAGTTAGTGATAGTAGTAAGGAACAATCTGCATCAATTGAAGAAATTTCTAATTCAAGTGAAGAGCTAGCTAATTTAGCAAATGACCTTATGGATATAGTAGTAGATTTTAAATTAAATGAATAAAAATTAACAGCTACATTCGAACAAATGTTTGCATTGTTTCGTATAATTATGGTAAAATAAAAGGGTAGAGTAATATCATATTGATATTAACTTTACCCTTTTTTTCAGTTTATGGATGAGTGAGTTTTTTAAAATGGAAGATATCCAAGTATATATTTTGGAGAGTGATTTTTATGGATACATTAGAAAAACTTAAAATTTTGTCTGATGCTGCTAAATATGACGTTTCATGTTCATCTAGTGGTAGTAGAAGAAAAAACAAATCAGGTGGTATAGGAAATGCTAGTCCAAGTGGTATTTGCCATAGTTGGGCAGATGATGGTAGATGTATATCTTTGTTAAAGATATTGTTTACAAACAATTGTGTATATGATTGTACATATTGTATTAATAGAAGAAGCAATGATGTAAAAAGAACTTCTTTTACTCCTAGAGAAGTTGCAGATTTAACAATAAATTTTTATAAACGTAATTATATAGAAGGTTTGTTTTTGAGTTCAGCAGTTATGATTAATCCCAACCATACAATGGAGCTATTAATTAGAACCGTTGAAATTTTAAGGAATGAATATAATTTTAATGGATACATTCATTTAAAAGGTATTCCTGGAGCAGATATTAAGCTTATAAGAAAAGCAGGTGCTTATGCGGATAGAATGAGTGTGAATATTGAATTACCTTCAGATGAAAGCTTGAAGCTTTTAGCCCCACAAAAGAAAAAGAATGAAATATTAAAGCCAATGAGTAACATGAAAAATGGGATAATTCAATACAAAGAAGAAAAAAAGAAATTCAGGTCAACACCCAAGTTTATACCTGCTGGACAAACAACTCAATTAATGGTTGGAGCTACAAGTGACAATGATCTAAAGATATTAAAACTTTCCGAGAATTTATATAAAAAATTCGATTTAAAGAGAGTATACTATTCTGCTTATGTTCCTGTACTAAATCACCCTACACTACCTGATATCAATACGCCCCCATTATTAAGAGAACATCGTATATATCAAGCTGATTGGTTATTGAGATTTTATGGGTACCAAGCAGATGAATTATTAAATGTAAATAAACCTAATTTTGATATTGATTTAGATCCTAAATGTGATTGGGCTTTAAGTAATATTAATATGTTTCCAATGGAAATTAACAGAGCTAGTTATGATGAATTACTTAGAATACCTGGAATAGGAGTAAAATCAGCTAGAAGAATTGTTGGAGCAAGGAAATATTGCCAATTAAGCTACGATAATTTAAAAAAATTAGGTGTAGTATTAAAAAGAGCAAAATTTTTTATTACATGCAAAGGGAAATTTTATGGTGATAAGAGCTTAGATTCAAATATTATTAAGCAGCACCTATTATTTGATAAAAATAAGAAAGATAATTCTAATCAAGTAACATTCATGTCCTTATATCCAGAAATTTTTGGCACTAATATTGTTCAAAAGAGTGATAAAATATGATTTATTATATATTTGATGGTAGCTTTGATGGATTTATGACAGCGGTTTATGAAGCATATTACAATAAGGAAAAACCAAACAAGATTCTACCATGTGATGATAATCAATTAAGCTTATTTATAAAAAAAATAAAAATAAAGACGAGTGAAGATAAAGCTAAGAAAGTAACAGATGCTTTAAGAAAGAAGGTATCTGAACAAGCTTTAAAAAATGTGTTTTATGCATACTTATCAGAAATAGAAGATTCATATACAATAGCATATAAATACATAAAGCTTGCATTTAAGATAGGTAAAAATGTTGACCAAAATCTATCAGAGGATACTGTTTTAGATATTTGTAATATCTATAAAAAGGTTGCAAGAGAAGTTCATCTTATGCTTGGTATTACAAGGTTTAGAGAGATTACAGGCAATGTATTATATGCTCCTGTTAATATACAGTATAATATTTTAACAATACTATCATCTCATTTTGCTGAAAGATTGTCAGGTGAAAGGTGGATTATTCATGATTTGAATAGGTCAATTGCATCTTTTTATGCTGATGGTATATTTAATATTGTACATGTAGATAAACAGCTTAAAGAAACACTTTATAATGAAGAGGAGTATAGATATCAAGAATTATGGAAGCAATATTTTAAATCAACAGCAATAAAGGGAAGACTAAATCCAAAGTTGCAGATGAATTATATGCCTAAAAAGTATTGGAGTAATCTAATAGAAAAATAAATAAATTTATTTTATGTAGTTGTTTCATATTTATTGATTTCTTAAATAAATGAGTATAAGTATTAATATAAATGAAAAATAATAAGTGTATAATATAATGCAGATTATTTATATAGCTAAAATAGTATTATAAGAATTTTATATTAATAATTATAATTTATTAATTAGGAGGTTAATTTATGAAATACGTTACTGGTGATAGATATTGGGCAGGAACAGATGAGATTAAAAACAAGTTCGAATATTTAAGCAAAGATTTGGAATGTGACGTGTTGATTGTGGGAGCAGGTGTTACTGGTGCATTATGTTCCTATTATTTTTCAGATATTGATGCAAAAGTAGTAGTTATTGATAAGAATATAATAGGGTATCAAAGCACATGTATATCTACTTCTATATTACAATACGAGATTGATACAGATTTTGTAGGATTAAAAGGAATAAGAGGAGAAAAACAGGCCTTAAAAGCTTTTAAATTATGTCAGCAAACTGTACATAGTATAAAAAATATTGTGGATAATTTAGATGAAGATTGTGAGTTTTCTTTGAGAGATTGCTTTTACTATACAAATAAGAATGGAGATTTAAAAAATATAGAAAATGAGTATGAATTAAGAAATAAACACGGTTTTAATGTTGAGTATATAGACAAGAATGCTGCAAAAAAAATGTTTTCTTTTCCTGTAAAAGGAGGCATATATACTAAAGGTGCATCTGCTGAAATTAATCCATATAAATTTGCAAAAGCTTTGATAAATAAAGCAGTAAGTTTAGGTACAGAGGTTTATGAGAATACAGAATTAAAAGATTTTATTTGTGATGAAAATGGAGTAGAGGCTATTACAAAGAACGGATTTAAGATAAAGTGTAAAAAACTTATTATAGCTACAGGATATGAAGCGAGAAAATTGATCAAAAAAAGGACAACAATACTAACCAGATCATTTACATTAGTTACAAAGCCTGTTACTTCTTTTAAAGGATGGCATAATAGGTGTATTATTAGAGATTCAAATACTCCATATATGTATCTTAGAACTACTGAAGATGATAGAATTATTGCTGGCGGAGAAGATATCGATATTGGTGGAGATAGAAGTACAGCTGCAGTACTATCACAAACTCATCAATTATCAACTGATAAGTATAATAAACTTGAGACTATACTGAAATCTATGTTCCCTGAAATAACAGATATTGAAATAGAATATAAATTTAGTGGAATATTTGGAGAAACTTCAGATGGGCTGCCTTATGTAGGTGAATATGAAGAATATCCTAATTGTTATTTTAATTTAGGCTATGGTTCAAATGGAATTTTATATTCTGCCATGGGAGCAGATATGTTAAAGAAATTATATTGTAAAGAAAATACAGAAGACTTAAAACTTTTTAGTTTTGACAGGTGACTTGCTATATAATGTATTGGGTTATAAAATATATTTGAAGACAATAGTAAGGGGGAACAGGATTACATGAATAATATAGAAAAGACTATCAAAGATAATATACTGACATATGAACAGAAAGTATTAGCTTTAGCCAAAGAAGCAGAGAATACCTTACAAGTATTAAATATTGATAATAAAACTACAGAATATATAAATGAAGGCATAATTTGCAGTTTATTTGAAGGTAATGCACCTTATAGACCAAGGTATATACTTCCTGATTATCAGAAATTTATGGAGAAAGGCTCTGAATTTTTAAAGCTAGATAAACCAAAAACAATATGGGAAGCAGTTAATAATCTATTGATACTTTATAAGCATGTGCCATCTATCACTTCTTTTCCTGTTTATATTGGTAATATTGACGAGCTGTTGAATCCTTATATAGATGATGAAAAAGAAGCTTATGAAGCAATAAAAATGTTTTTAAAACATATAGATAGAACTTTAACAGATTCTTTTTGTCATGCCAATATTGGACCTAGAGATTTAATGGCAGGAAGATTAATATTAAAAGCAGAAAGAGAGCTTCAAGATTCCATACCGAATATTTCTATGAAGGTTAGTAAAGACACTAACGAAGATTTTATAATTGATGGTATTAAAACAAGCTTAATTACTGCAAAACCCAGCTTTGCTAATCATGAAATGTTTGTTAGTGAATTAGGTCAGCAATATGGTATAGCAAGTTGTTACAATGGATTATTAATAGGTGGAGGAAGTTATACACTAGTAAGATTAAATTTAGCAGCAATAGCACAAAAAGCTAAAAACAAAGATAAATTTTTCAATATTTATTTACCAGAAGTAGTAGATTGTATGTGTAGATTTATGGATGAAAGAATTAGATATCTGATTGAAGAAAGTGGATATTTTCAATCAAGCTTTTTAGTAAGAGAAGGGTTAATAGATCAAGATAAGTATACAGCTATGTTTGGAATGTTTGGATTAGCTGAATGTGTAAATACACTACTTGATGCAAAAGATAAAAAAGATAGATTTGGATATAGCCAAGAAGCATCAGAGCTTGGATTAAAAATTATAGAAAACTTAGAGCAAAAGGTAAGTGCTCATCATAATAAGTATTGTAAAGATGGTAAATTTTTATTACATGCTCAAGTTGGAATAGATAGTGATCATGGTATTTCACCTGGATGTAGAGTCCCTATAGGAGAAGAACCTGCACTTTTTGAACATATTTGCGTAGAAGCACCATTTCATAAATATTTTCCGTCAGGAATAGGTAATGTTTATGCATTTGAAAGTACAGCTAAAAATAATCCTAAATATGTTTTGGACATAATAAGAGGAGCTTTTGCAAAAGGTATGAGATATTTTTCATTATACAGTTCAGATTCTGACGTGGTTAGAATAACAGGATATTTAGTAAAAAGATCTGAGATAGAAAAGCTTACTCATGGTGAGCAGGTATTAAGAGATACAGTAGTACTAGGTAAAGGAGCTGTGGAAAATTTAAAAGTTTTAGATAGGAAGATTAGAAAAAATGATTAAAGCACCTGTAAACAAAATAATACCTTTTAGTAGTGTTGATGGACCTGGGAATAGATTAGCGTTGTTTTTACAGGGATGTAGTTTTGATTGCTTGTATTGTCATAACCCTGAAACAATAAATAAATGTATTAATTGTGGATGTTGTGTGAATGTTTGTAAAAATAACGCATTGTCTATAGAAAATTATAAAATAAAATTCTATGAAGTCAATTGTATTCAGTGTGGAGAATGTATTAGAGCTTGTCAAAATAATAGCGATCCCAGAGTTAGATATCTATCGGTTGATGATATATTAAAAGAAATAAAAAAAGTACAAGCATTTATATCTGGAGTAACTGTATCTGGTGGAGAATGTACTTTGTATATAGATTTTTTAATGGAATTAGGGAAAAAAATTAGAGATTTAGGGTTGACTTTTTTTATAGATACAAATGGTTCTGTACCTTTATGGAATAAAAAAGACCTCATAGGTGTTATAGATAGTGCGATGCTTGATGTTAAAGCATATGATAGAGATGAACATATCATGTTAACAGGAACGGATAACGACAATGTACTAAAAAACCTAGACTTTTTAATCAAATCAAACAAGCTTTATGAGGTGAGAACAGTAATAGTACCTAATGTTTTAGGTAATAGACATACAGTAGATGAAGTTAGTAAGATTATTGGAAAATATGATGGTAGTAAATATAAACTAATAAAGTTTAGACAGATGGGTGTAAGAGAAGATAAGTTAAATAGCTATACACCATCTATGAAAATTATGAATGAATTGAGAAAACTGGCTGAAAATAATGGGTGTAAAGATGTGATAATAACATAGTTCATTTTAAGTATTGATTAGTTCATTGAATTTATATAGCTTCTAGTCATTTAAGATTTTTAAATAGAGTTATATAACAAATTTTATAAATGTATAATTATTAAAATAAGCCTACGGTTTAAGAATGACTCAATTTGAGTAGCTCACAGACATAGGCTTTTTTAATTATAAATAAAAATTTATTTAAAGTTTACTTACGTATAATGACATCTACTTATTTGAAATTTTCAAATTCTTGTTTAGTAAATCCAAAATAATTTCTTCTAATATTATCCATATAATTTTCGAATTTTTCTCTTTCATCTTCTTCTAAATTTTGAGAATAAAGGTTTACCATTAAATCATGAGCAATATAATCTTCACTCATTTCGACAAAACCAATATCTTTTGTCCATGTTACTTGACTTTCATTGCCCCGCGATATGATACCTGAGACAACATGAATTCCATCAATAATTATTGACATATATCTTTCATTTTTTTCAGACAAATACCTTTCAATTCTCCTATGAGTAACTATATCTTTGTATGGGTTATTCTTACCAAAAAATATCCCTCTTAAAATAACACCTCTATTTACTGCATCATTCAATGCTTTAGAAATATCATTTATTTCTTCCTCCCATATTGAAACTGCAATTCTTTTTTTTGCCTCACAAATTAATGTATTAATAAATTCTATAATGTTATCTCTTCCTTTAATAACTATTAGTTCATTGTTGTTTTTTGGTTTTAAATAGATTTTTTTAGTATAATCATTAACATGACTTAAAATATCTTCAAAGTTGTTTTTTAGTTTATCTATTAACAAAGTTGGTTCTAGTGGGTGATAAATAGTAGTGTTATTATCACTTTGTTCAAATACTATTTGCTTTTTTTTAAGGCTATCTAAAACTTCATAGATCCTTGATCTTGGAATAGCTGAATTTTTGCTTAAAACATAACCATTAACAGGATATTTTTCTAGTAGTGTTAAGTATGCTTTTACTTCGTATTCAGTTAATCCTAATTTTTTCATATCTTCAATAATCAACAACTTATTACTCATATGATTTCACCTCTGATTATTAATTAACTCTCTATTAATTAATAACATATTTATAACATTTTGCATAGGGTTATGAATTAAAAAACAAAGCTATTATACATTAAAAGCGTTAGAAAAGATACTAGTATTGAACCTAATACTGGTATTATTATTCCACCTTTATACCATCCATAAACAAAAGAGAATCCTATTCCTAATAATGAAGCTAGAGGCATTTCTGGGATAGCAGAAAATACCTCTGGAATAATCAATGCACCTAAAGCTGTGTACGGAATAAATTGCAAAAATTTATTCAATTTCACAGGCAATTTTTTTTCAGAAGCCATGATAAAAGGAAGTAATCTTGGTATATAAGTTACAAGCATCATACCTAAAATTAATAATATCTGATTATTCATATACTGCTTCCTCCTCTTCTTTAAATAAAAATAATCCTATAAATGATGTTAATACAATGGAGATGACGATACTCCAACCTTGAGGTAAAGTTAGGAAATATATACATATAGAATTTATAATACCTGATAAACCTGCTAATATTATAGGTTTAATTGACTTTTTTGCTTCTGGAATCAAAATTGCAACAAACATTGCATATAATGCTATTCCCATACTAGCTTTAATAATTTTAGGGAGTATTCCTCCAACTAAATACCCTAGTACTGTTCCACTAACCCAAGCAGAGTAAGCTAATAATTCAAGGGATATTATATATTGCTTTGTTAGTGTCCCTTTCTTAAATGATGCAACAGAAAAAACCTCGTCTGTTATACCAAATGCAATGAAAGGGCTCCATTTTTTCATATCTTTTGTTATCTTTGTTGTAAGTGATGCACTCATTAAAAAATGTCTAAAATTTACCAAAAATGTTGTTAGAACAATTTCACCTATTCCAGCACCTAAAAGTATTAAATTCAATGCTATAAATTGACTTGCACCTGCGAATACAAGTACAGAAAATAAAATACAATGAAACATTGTAATATCTGCATTTTTTGCTAAAATTCCAAATGTCATTGCTATAGGAACAAAACCAATAACTATTGGGATACTATCAATGACTCCATCTTTAAAGCTACATTTCATATTGCAACCTCCCTTGCATAATTAATGCTATAAAATAAATAGTAACTACTATAATAACAACTAATAGTAGTTATTATAGTAGTTACTATTATAATTGTCAATAAAATTTTAATATTTTGATATAAATATTATTGACATAAATAACACAAATGAAGGGTTATAGTTTTTTATGGAGAATATTAAAATAGTGTATGTCAAAAAACGTGCTTTATATAAAATTGAATTTATATAATCAAAGAATATCTTTAGGTTTAATAAAAATAAAGAGTAGGTGTTTAATTGATAATCTTAAAAAGGTTGTTGTTTATGATGATAATTATATATAATTTATTAGGCTTGAATACAGATATTGACTTAGATAGAGATGAATATAATCGTAGTAAATATATAGATATTGAAGCAAAAGAAAAAGGGAATTTTAATGATGTTATTATGAGTAATTATGACCAAGATAAAAAGTTTGTTGATTTAAAGTTTCGTCGAAAAGGAACAGATGATGAAGAAGAGCGTAAGAAGGTTTATAATAATACAGACTTAGTGAGTGAGCTACTAGATTATATAAATACATTTGAATTCCAGAAATTAGAGAAAGATTACAAATGGTCATACCCTTATGATAATTATAAATATTATATGGTTTTTACTCAAGAAAAAACATACTCGAATTTGGATATATTTATTATTGATGAAAAAACAGTATATTTTGGTATATATAATTATGTAAAAAAAATTGATGATGAGAAAAAAAGAATAACAAATGATAATGAGGTATTTATGGGTTATTACGAAAGTACTAATTCAAAGCTTGATTTTGATTACTTAGATAAAGTATTTTATTCAATGGATGAATCTGAATAGTTATAAAATATTGTATTTAAGATTGAGAGGGTGATATCTTGAAAAACAAGACAATTTGGAGAATTTTATGTATAATAATCTGTATTTTTTTCATTTACAAGCATTTTGATTTTGATCTGAATAAAGCAAAAGGATGTTTTAGTGATATTGTTTTAGATAAATATAAAGAAGCAACTTTTGATGAATTGATTATTTGTAAAGATCTAGAAAATTATAGATATGATATTAGAGATAATAGGAATAATATTAGTATAGCAAATAAATTATTGGATTATTTTAAGAATCTTGAAATTGTGGAAATTCAACATTCTGATATTCCTAAGGGGTCGTTTATAAATAAACTATATACAATAAGTTTTAAACAAAGCAAAACATATAATGATTTAGTGATATATGTTTTAAATGAAGAATATTTAATGATAAGTCAATCTGTTCTTGTTAAAAAGATAGATGAAAAGAAAAAAATAATTACGTATGAAGATGTATGCGATGGGATTCAAAGATATAGAATAATAAATTCAAAACTAGACCTTGATTATATTGAAAAAGTATTTTTATCATTAAATAAACGATGATTCCATTTTGTGTGTGAGACATCTTTAGAATTACCTAGATTGTATTTACGCTAGAAATTTTATAGAATAATATTTTTTAGATAAAGGAGAAATAATAATGAGAGTTTTTTATGCTATTACTTTTACAGAAGATATTAAAGATTATATTTATGAAAAGCTTAATATTGTTCGTGAGAATAGTATGTCAGGAAATTTTACTAGAAGGAATAATTTGCATCTTACTATGAAATTTATAGGTGATGTTAACTATAAACAGTTTGAAGATTTAAAACATGTATTAGATATTGTCGTATCAAAAAATGAAAATTTTACAATGAATCTAAGTAATGTAGGTGTATTTAAAAGAGGTGTTAAGAATATTCCATGGATAGGTGTAAAGAACTATAAAAAACTTCAAAAACTAGTTGGAGATTTAGAAGATGAGCTATCTACACTTGGTTATGCAAAAGAAAATAGACCATATATACCTCATATAACATTTGGTAGAAATGTTGTTTTTGATAGTAATTTTGATTATGAAGATGTGAAAATTGAAAATAAAGTCATAGATGTTAATTCTATAGCTCTAATGGAAAGCAAAAGGGAAAATGGGTTGTTAATTTATGAACCTTTATATATAAACATACTTGAATAATATAAAACAGCTTATTAGAATAAAGGTATTTTGAAATATATTCTAGAAATGAATAATATTCAGAGTAAGAATGGCAGAAACACTTCTAAGGGGAGAGATTTAATGAAGGGAATTAAAGGTATAAAATTTAGAATATATATTATGTCTATAGGTTTATTGTTAATTACATTAATAATGATAGGGAGACTTGGTTATTTACAGTTAATAAAAGGTGATGAACTGAAAATAATGGCAGCTACTCAGCAAACTAAAGATGTAAAAATAGCACCAAAAAGAGGACGTATTTATGATAGGAACAAAAAAATACTTGCTACTAGTCTTAAACTATATACTATAAGATGCAGGATGGTTGATGTAAAAGCTGAGGAGAAAGAAAGTCATGCTGAAATTATATCGGAAATACTAGAAATGGATAAAGATGAAGTTTTAAAGATGCTTTTAAGTGATAAAAATTGGGTGGAGATAAAAAGATGGGTAGAAAAAGAACAAGCTGATTTACTTAGAAGTAAAAAGCTTGATGGAATAATTATTGATGAAGAATATAAAAGGTATTATCCAAGAGATAATTTTGCGGCTCAACTTATAGGAAATACTAATAGAGATAATTTTGGTGAATATGGTATTGAAAGATCTTGTGAAGAATATTTAGCTGGTATACCAGGTAGAAGCATCAAAATAGTTGACAATAGAGGTAATGAATTACCATATGGTAATAAGAAAATATATGACTCTGTAGAAGGTGAAGATATTGTATTAACAATTGATGAACGTATTCAACATATTGCTGATAGTGCAGCACAAAAAGCCTTGGTTGAAACTAAAGCTAAAAGAACATGTATTTTAATTATGGATCCAAACAATGGTAAGATTTTAGCAATGGCTAACAAACCTGATTTTAATCCTAACAATAGACAAAAAATCTATTACGATATTAATAATCCATGGCAGAATTTAGATGAAACTAAGTTGAAAGAGATAAATGATATGGAATGGAGTAAAAAGCAAAATATTCTTTATCAAATGTGGAAGAATTATTCTATATCTGGTATACATGAACCTGGGTCAACATTTAAAATCATAACTTGGGCAACTGCTATTGAAGAGAATGTTGTAAAAAGTGGTGAAAAATTCTTATGTGATGGTTATGTTAAGCAAGTTAAAGGAAATATAAAATGTTGGAGATATAGAAATCCACATGGAGAACAAACGTTAATGGAAGGTTTTGAAAATTCTTGTAATGAGGTTTCATGTGAGCTTGCATTAAGACTTAAAAAAGAAAAGTTTTGTAAATATATTTCTGCTTTTGGTTTTGGCAAAAAAACAAATATAGATTTACCTGGAGAAGAATATGGTTTGATTCAAAATGTGAAAGGTATAAATGATGTAGAATTAGCTACAATGTCTTTTGGACAAGGTATTTGTGTTACCCCTATACAAATGTTAAATGCTGTTTGTGCAGTTGTTAATGGAGGTAATCTTATGAAGCCGGGAGTTATTGAAAGAGTTGAAAATAGACAAGGTGAAACTATATATTCGTTTTCGCCTGAAGTAGTAAAAAAAGTTATATCAAAAGATACATCTAAAAAAATGAGAACATTTTTACAAGCAGCAGTTGAAGAAGGAACAGGGAAAAAAGCATATATTAGAGGATATAATATAGGTGGGAAGACAGGTACTGCACAGAAAATAGTAGATGGAAAATACAAGGATGGTTATTATATTGCTTCTTTTGCTGGGGCTGCTCCTATTGATAATCCTCAAATTGCAATTTTAGTTATGATTGATGAGCCGGGAATAGAAGAAAATCATGGAGGAACATTAGCGGCACCAATAGCTGGTCAAGTAATTGAGAAAGTACTAAATTATTTAAATAAATAAAAAGTATCATCAAAACTTATTTTCTTGTTTAGAATCTAATATTATGGATATAAATAAAACTAAAATGAAATGAGAGGTGATTCTATGAAGAAAATTTTATTAGTTTTATTTATTATCACAAGTATAGCTGTTTTATCAGCATGTTCATCTAGTCAAGATAATAATAATGTCAATGATAATAGTGTTAGTGAAGAAGAGAACCCAATTGCAGGGAAAGTCATAGCGTCTTTTAATACTAAGAATTTAGAAGGTAATGATGTAACAAATGATATTTTTAAAAATTATAAAGTAACTATGATTAATATATGGGGAACATACTGTGGACCATGTATTAATGAGATGCCTGATTTACAAAAATTATACGAGTATTCTAAAGATAAAGATATAAATTTGATTGGTATAGTTGGAGATATTGGTTTAGGACAAGATACAGAACCTGCATTAGATGTTGTACAAAAAACAGGTGTTAAATATACAAATATTTTACCTGATAAAGTTATTTATGATGATGTACTTGTAAATTATCAATATGTTCCAGTTACTATTTTTGTAGATTCAAATGGCAAAATTTTAAAAGAATTTAAAATAGGCAGTGGTACATACGAAGCTTACAAAAATTTGATAGATGATATTTCTGAAGGTTATTAAGTATTATGAAAAATTTAATTTGAAAAGCTTTTTGCAAATAATATGTCCTAGTTGTTATAAAGTGAACAATGTAACAAGGGGTATATTATTTTTTGGGAGTGATAAAGTGAGATTAGGAGTTGATTTTTATCAGCAAAATGCTGTTACTTTAGCTAGACAATTAATAGGTAAAACTTTAGTAAGAAAGATAGAGAATTCATATATAAAATGTAGAATTGTAGAAACTGAAGCATACTGTGGTCCAGAAGATAAAGCTTGCCATGCTTATAATAATAAAAGAACCAATAGAACACAGGTAATGTTTAAAAATGGGGGTATTGTGTATATATACATGATTTATGGAATGTATTATTGTTTAAATATTGTTGCAAATAAGGAAGGTAAACCAGAGGCTGTTCTTATAAGGGCAGTTGAACCCTTAGATAATATTGATATAATAAGAGAAAATAGGAAAATAAAAACAAATAAAAATTATTTACTTACAAATGGACCGGGTAAACTATGTAATGCATTAAAAATCGATAAAACATTTAATGGATATGACTTAATAAAAGGCGGCGAATTATTTATATTAAGTTCTAATAAAGAATGTAATATAGTAGAAACAAAACGAATAAATATTGATTATGCACAAGAATATAAAGATAAACTTTGGCGGTTTTATATAAAGGATAATAAATTCATATCTAAAAAATAAAGGAGGGATTATATGAAAAATAAAGGGTTTTTAGGAATTTTTTTAATCTGTTTAGGTGTTCTTGGAATACTCAATAAGCTTAATATGTTTAATATCGAAGATTATGTACTTATTTTAATTTCATTTGGATTATTAGTACTATACATTATTAATGGAGCTAGAAATAGATATGGTAATCAAGGATTTCTTATACCTGCATTTATATTATTAGCTGTTCAATTATCTGATATGCACTTTGTAGAATATGAATATCATGACATTTTATTCTATTTACTTTTTGGTACTGCATTTCTATTAGTATGCCTTATTCATACTATTTCGTTTAGTAATTTGAATTTCAGGCATCGATTTTGGCCAGCCATTGTCAGCATTCCTTTTTATTTTATGGCATTATTAATGTTTTCTAATAGATATTTATCTATTAATATTATGAACATTATTTTTGACTATTTATTACCTATAAGTTTAATAGTAATTGGAATAGGTATAATAATTAAAAATACTACTAAATAGTACCCTGATTATTCATATAACTCCCGATAATATGCTGTAAGTTTCTGAATTAGAAGATTTCAGTGAATTCGAAGGCATACCGAGTTGGTATGTCAAGAATTTAATGGATGTTTTATAACAACGAAAGCAATTACGTAGTAATTGCAACACACCGTTACAACAAGGCGCAAGATTGTGCACTGCCTGTTAAATATAATCAATACCCGCTACTATAGAGGTGAGGGGCATCTTGCGCCTTGTTATAAACATAGACAGAGAACTAAAATCTATGATTTTATGTGAATCGCTTACTCATTCGAAGAATGAGCTTCGTTTAAAAGAAGTATTTAATTTTCTATGAATAATCTGGGTAATAATATACCATTTCTATCATTGTGTATATTAGATGTGTATTATTAAATGAATTACATATTGTTTTACAGGAATATTTAACTCATACTAAGTAATTGGTTCTTTTTGTTGAATTAAATTAATTTTTAAAAATAAACTCTAAATAAAACTAATTTTAATGACAAGTTTTATTTTAGGGTTTTTTTTAATACTAATACTAAGGAGGAGGTGTTTTGTATAAGAAGAAGCTTAATTTTATTATGTTTTATATTTAGTTTAACAGTTATAATAATTGGTAATAAAATATTGCATATCTCTTTAACTAAAACATCTACTAATAGTAATGAATTTTTAGAAATTGTACTAGATGAAATAGAAAAAAAAAGAATCAATCAAAAAGATTTAGGTATTTTAGTTGATGTTGATTATAATATTTTGTATCTAATGGATATAAATAATAATATTTTAATAAAAAAATATACAGTAGCTACAGGTAAATATAATACACCAACTCCACTTGGAACATTTAAAATAATTCAAAAATGCAAATGGGGAGCTGGATTTGGTACTAGATGGATGAAATTAAATGTACCTTGGGGACAATATGGAATACATGGAACGGATAAACCATATTCAATAGGATACAGCTCTTCTCATGGATGTGTGAGGATGAAAAATAATGATATAGAAGAGTTGTATGATATAGTTGTATATAATACTCCCGTTATTCTATTTAAAGGGCAATATGGACCTTTTGGTAATGGATTTCGAATAATTAAACCGGGTGATAAAGGTTCAGATGTACTAGAAGTACAAAAAAGACTGAAACTCAAAGGTTATTATAATGGTTTATTAGATGGAGTATATGGGGATGGTTTAAAAAGAGCATTACATAAATTTTTAAAAGACAATAATTTGAAAGAATCTGATTGGATAGTTCATAGCATATATAAAATGCTTGAAATTGAAATAATGGACTAATAATAAATATTAGTTAGTTAACTGTTTTAAACAGATTATTAGCGTAAAGATTTCCACTTTTGTAAGTATGCTTCTAATCAGGTGTAGAAGATGTCCTTAGCATAAGCTAAACGAGTTCATTAAATTTTCAGGCTGGAACAATAAACAATTACTAAATTTATTAAAAAAGGAAGTTTAAAGAAATGGAAAATGGGTAAATATAAATTATAACCAAGTTTGAAAAGAGAAGGGAGAATATTTAATATGATTTCGGAAAAATTATTTAATGCATTAAATGAACAAATTAATTATGAATTTGAATCTGCACATATCTACTTAGCTATGGCAGCATATTGTGCAGATCAAGATTTAGATGGATTTGCAAATTTCTTTATAGTTCAAGCAGAAGAAGAGCGATTTCATGCAATGAAATTTTATAACTTTGTTAATGAAATGGGAGGTAGAGTTACTTTAAGAGCTCTTACAGGACCCATAAATGATTTTGAATCATTACTAGATGTTTTTGAGACAGCTTTAAAGCACGAAAAATCTGTTACAAAGAGAATATATAATTTAATGGATATAGCTAATGAAGAAAAAGAATATGCAACAGGAAGTGTGCTAAGGTGGTTTATAGACGAGCAAGTTGAAGAGGAAGCTACCATGACAGGTATAATCAAAAAACTTCAAAGACTTAAAGATAATAGTCACGGTATATTTATGTTGGATTCTGAAATGAGTCAAAGAACTTTTACACCGCCTACAGAATAAAAAATTTACTTAAGTTTTTGTTTTATAACATAATGTAAATAACTATTATGAAAATAAATTTGTTAAGCAAAAACAAAGATAGGTGCTTAACACCTATCTTTGTTTTTGTAATCTATAGAAAATTAATTTCTATAGAATTGTAGTTGAGATTATTTACCACTTAAATTTCTTTGTGCTTGCTCAACTAATCTTTTAGTCATGTATCCACCTACATAACCATTTTCTCTTGCAGTTAAATTTCCTTTATCCATTGCTTCATAGTTTGTTAAGCCAAGCTCAGTTGCTATCTCAGTTTTCATTTGATTTAATGCTTGACGAGCTTCTGGAACAACTATACCATTTCTACCTGAATTACCATATGCCATGATTCATTCTCCTTTCCAAATATTTTTTTTTGTTTGTGTTACGGTATTATTATGTGATATATGCAAAAAGATAAACCAAGTAATATTATCTTATACTTGGTTTAGCTAGTAACAAAAACATTATATAAAATTTTTAAACAAATTATGTAGCTTTGAAATTTTTTAGAAAATAATCATTTTAGCTCCAATAATAATTAATATGCTTCCACTGATTAAGTCACTTTTGCTTTGAATTAAAGGAAAACTTTTCATATATCGTGATATATTGAATGATATAGCAGATAAGATGGCTGTAACTAATCCTATTAAGCTGCTGTAAATAAATAAATAAGTAATTGATAGTGAATAAAAAACAGAAAAACCAACTAATAACGCATCAATACTTACCGATATTCCAAGAACGATAATCATATACCATTTCATTACATTTATATTTTCGTTTTTAGAAAAAAGTCCTAAAATCATGAAAATTCCAAGAATAATAAGTATTATTCCTCCAGTATAATTTGGTATTCTGAAAAAGAATTTATTAATAACAGATCCGCAAAAACCTCCAATAAAAGAAAATAAAAATTGGAAAAAAGCAAAACTAAAAATATACCATTTTGCATTAGTTCTATTTATTTTTTTATCAAATCCTATAGAAAATGATACTCCAGAAGCATCAAGAGCAAGAGCTATAGAAATTGATAGAAGTTCTAAATTTGTCAAAATATTATGCCTCCCTTTTTAGATATAATAGACTATACAAACAGTATTATATAATATTATATGATATTTTAACATATATAATTATCTCTGATTATTCATATAATTTTGTATAAAATGTTGTATGGTTCTGAATAAGAATATTTTAGTGAATCAAAGCAGATCGAATTTAATGGATTCTTACAAATAGAAGTACTTTATTAATGAATCTTTTATTCAGTTACTTTATTGAAATAAGCAATTTACCATATTAAGATTTGAGTTCATTGATCATGATTTTCTATTAATAATTTGGGATTATATATAAATTTATTTAGAAAGGAGTATAGAAATGCTATCACCTAGTCTTGAAGATTATTTAGAAGAAGTATATAGGTTGTCTTTTACGAAAAAAGAAATTAGAATTAAAGACATTGCTAAATGCTTAAATGTCTCAAATCCTTCAGTAGTTAAAGGATTAAAAAAACTTCATGAGGGTAAATACATATTATATGTTCCTTATGAAAAAATTAAATTATTGGATAAAGGTAATAAAGAAGGGAAGTTCTTATTTGAGAGAAATAAACTTTTGCGCAAATTTATTGTGACTATAGGATCAAATAGTGATGAAAACAAAGAAGCTGAAGCAATGGAGCATTATTTAACGATAGATACGATTAAATGTATAGAAAAATTATTATTATTTTTTCATGCGTATCCCGAAATTTATAATTATTTTAAACAATATGAATTTAAAAGCAGATTTGATTAAAACAAAAAGAGGTGAAACACCCCTTGAAAAAGTATATTTTATAGTTTATATAAAGAACATCTTATTAAAAAATATTATATATAGCATTAACAATAAATGTTACAAAAATGGCAACTAAAGTTGTCAACGCAAAAGTGAAAAATGTCCATTTTTTACTTCCTGTTTCTTTGTTTATTGTTAATAAAGTTGTTCCACATGGAAAATGAAGCAAAGAAAATAGCATAAAGTTTAAACCTGTAATAAATGTCCATCCATTTGATAACAATAGATTTTGAAGTGTCTCTAAGCTTTCAAGTTCAAGCATAGCACCCTGTGACATATATGACATTATAAGTATCGGCAGTACTATCTCATTAGCTGGCATACCTAATATAAAAGCCATCAAAATAAAACCATCAAGACCCAACAATAATGCAAAAGGATTCAAAAATGCAGCGACATGATTAAGTATACTTATTCCTCCGATAGTAATATTTGCAACCATCCAAGTAATAGCACCTGCTGGAGCAGCTATTATAATTGCACGTCCTAATACAAATAGAGTTCTATCAAATATAGATCTTACTATTATTTTACCAATTTGAGGTTTTCTATATGGAGGAAGTTCTAATGTAAAAGATGAAGGAACACCTTTTAAAAATGTTATAGATAAAAATTTGGATATTAACAGTGTAATTATTATACCGAATAAAATCATTGCTACTAAACAGAGAGCTGCTAATGTAGAACTATATTTTGATGAGTACATACCTAAAAAAATCATGGATATTGTAATTAATGTTGGGAATCTGCCATTGCAAGGAACAAAGTTATTAGTTATAGTAGCAATCAATCTTTCTCTAGGTGAATTAATAATACGACAAGCAATAACTCCTGCTGCATTGCAACCAAAGCCCATACTCATAGTTAAAGCTTGCTTTCCATGTGTACCAGCTTTTCGAAATGCATTATCTAAGTTGAAAGCAACTCTTGGTAAATAACCAAGGTCTTCTAATAGCGTAAATAGCGGAAAAAATATAGCCATTGGTGGTAACATTACTGATATAACCCATGCTAAAGTTCTGTATGCTCCCAATACTAGTATTCCATGAAGCCATGATGGAGCATTAATTAATGAAAATAGGGAGGTGATTTTTGGTTCTATACTAAAGAAAAAATCAGCTAGCATTGCAGATGGTACATTAGCCCCTTTAATAGTAATCCAAAAAATTATACCTAACATGAGTAACATAATAGGGTAACCAAATATTTTAGAAGTAAGTATATCGTCAACCTTTTGCTCCCATTTAATTCTTCTTTTATCATTCACGGTTACGGTATTTTTAGCTATATCTTCAGCTTTATTATATATGGTTGCTACAATTTCATCTCCATGGGAGATATTATTATTATTTGTTAGAACTGTTTGTATATTATTTAAAATTGAGTTTTGTTTATACAATTCATTACCTCCTTTCTAATAATTAGAAGAAATAATTTCTTCTATAGAGCGAAGTATAGATTTATCACCATCTATAAGCCTTAAAGCTAACCATCTAGTATTATATTTATTGCCAAATGTTAACTTCAGAGGTTCATTTATTTTATTAACCAAAGCCTCAATTTTATCATTATATTTTAATCTATAGGGAGTAGTCTTAATTTTTTTATTTATCATTTTATCAATAATATTAAGGAGATGATCAACTCCTTTACCATTACTAGCAACTGTTTTTACTACTGGTATTCCTAAATATTCTTCAAGCTTATTAGTATCAATGTGTATCCCCTTACGATTAGCTTCATCAGATAAATTTAAACAAGCTATTACATTGTCAGTTAGTTCTGTAATTTGTAAAATAAGATTTAAATTTCTCTCTAGACATGTGGAATCAGCTATCACTATAGTTAATGATGGATTGCCAAAGCAAATAAAATCTCGAGCAATTTCTTCTTCAACTGAATTAGCAAGTAACGAGTAAGTTCCGGGGAGATCTACTAGTAAATATCCAGTTTCTTTATACTTAAAATATCCTTGAGCATTGTTAACAGTTTTACCAGGCCAGTTACCAGTGTGTTGGTTAAGTCCCGTAAGATAATTAAAGAGAGTGCTTTTGCCAGTATTTGGATTGCCAGCTAAAGCTATTACAGGTTGGTTTTCATATTTTAGTTCAATATTAAATTTATCCTTTAGTAATGATAAACCACTTGATTTATTTGTTAGTCCCATTTGATTCCTCCTTATAGATTTAATGGTATGACTATGATATTCTTAGCCTCTTCATTTCTTAAAGCTATTATAGATCCACGAATGTTGTAAGCAATAGGATTTGATGACGGACTTTTTCTTTCAGCTTTAATAGTCGAATTTTTTGTAATACCTAAATCTAATAATCTTCTTCTGGAATAGCCATCACATATAATTTTTTTAACCATAGCAGTTTTTCCTATAGCTAGCTTATATAGCGGTATTTCTTTTGATTTCATTATTTTACCTCCTATTAATAAATTGTTAGCCTAGGCTAACAATTGCACTTTATTAAAGAAGAAAACCCAGACTATAATTAACATTTAATACTATAATTTCATTATATGAGACATAATCGAATTTGTGACAAATGATATTTATGAATATTTAAATAAAAATCATGTAATTACTTGGAGAAAAACAAAAAATATTGTAGAATAATGTAATAAAGATGTTTATTAAATGGTAAATAAATTGATTGTTGATTATATTAAAACGGAGGTTTTTATGAGTATTGGAATAAGAAAAAGACTGGCTATTTATATTGTAATAGTATCTCTAATTCCTCTTTTAATAATTGGGAGCTTCGGATATTTAAGCAATAGAGCAACTCTAGAAAGTTATGAACAAGATAAGATTCATAATTTGTTCAAAGAAACGAGGGAACAATTAATCAAATTCTTTATAAGGGCTCGAAAGGATACTCAATTATTAGCTGACATTACAGAGTATCAAGTTGCATTTAATGCTAAGCAAGATGATATAGTATTAGACCATTTGAAAAGAATCTATTACTCATTTTCAAAACAACATATTGATTATGACAAAATTAAATTTATAGATACTGAGGGTAAAGAAATAATAAATATTTACAAAGACACAACTATTTCATATATTTCAGATAAACAATATACTTTTAGTAATATGAATATGCAGGATTTATTAAAATTAAAAGATAAAGAAGTATATATTACTAATAATTATGTAGAAAATGAAAAAGATTTTTTAGGATTTTTCAAACCGGTAGTAGATATAATTAGTCCAGTGTATATTGATGAAGAAATTAATGGATATGTTGTCATAACTGTCAATTTAAAATCTGTATTAAAAGAATTGGAAAACACAATGTTTAGAAGTGGGAAAGGAGAACTTATACTAGTTGATCATAATGGAAATTACCTTCTACATCCGATTAAAGAGAAAGAAATTTTTTTTAGTAATAATAAAGGGCTAAATACTAATATTTATTCAGATATTCCTAAAATTGCATCGAAAGTTATGTCGGATGATTCAAAGGGTACTATGTATATTGGCAATAAAATGTTTTTATGGCAGTCAGAAACATTACATATTCTAGGAAATAGGCGTGTAGGGATGTTATATACAATAGATATTGACATATATAGAAAACCATTAGATAGGTTCAAAAATATATTTATCATTGTATTGCTTATAGCAATAGTAGCATTAATAATTATTGGACATTTTTTTTCAAAGATGTTTACTAATCCGATATATAAAATAATGAATGCGGTAAATGATATAGGTAATGGTAATTTTAATGTTAATATTGATATAGATAGAAATAATGAGTTATGTTCTTTGTCAATAGAGATAACAGAAATGGCGTGTCAACTACAGAAAATGTATTTAAATATGGAATCTATAGTAGATGAACGAACTAAAGAACTGAATGATGCAAAAACAGAACTTGAAAAAATGGTTATAAAAGACCCTTTAACTAATTTGTATAACAGACATTATTTTAATAAATTCGTGAAAAAAATATATAAAGAAGTATCCAATTGTGCTAATAAGTTTGTTTTTATAATGTTAGATGTTAACAGCTTCAAATATATAAATGATGTTTATGGTCACAACGTTGGAGATATAGTATTAGTTGAATTAGCAAATATATTGAAAAACTCAGCAAGGAAGGACGATATCGTTATAAGATATGGGGGAGATGAATTCTTAATAGTTTTAAATAGCGGCAAAAAAGAGGCGGCATTTAAGTTTATAGAAAGAGTTAATAACAAAATTGACGATTGGAGTAAAATTAGTAATGTGCTTGATTATAGAATGAGTATAAGTACGGGTTATGACATATATGATGGAAGTATTGACATATTAGATTCAATTGATAAAGCTGATAAAATGATGTATAAGAATAAGATGATAAATAGAAAGAAGTAATTAAAGTATTTGCATGATTATACCTTTAAACAGAAAACTAAAATCTATGATATAAGCAGAGAACTAAAATCTATGGTTTTATGTGAATCGCTTACTCATTCGAAGAAGGAGGCTTATTTATAGATATTATTTAAATTTCTATTAATAATCTAGGTTTAAATATTTACAAATATACAAAATTGGTATACAATTATTAGGAATAAGTACTATAATTCCCTGATTAATACAATTACACATACAAGCAGTTTTGGATTTTTAGCAATCATATTTTCTCTATAAATAATCTGGGGATAAACTAAATAAGACTTAGAAAGGTGTGATCTAATGCAGTACAGTAAGTTTGGTAAAACAGGTCTTAACATTTCTAAACTAGGTTTTGGTAGTATGAGAATGCCAATATTGAATGAGAATAATTCTGAAATTGATGAAGAAAAATCCAAAGAAATGCTGTATTATGCAATTAATAACGGAATCAATTATATTGATACAGCTTATAATTACCACGAAGGAAAAAGTGAAGAGTTTTTAGGGAGAGCGCTAAAAGATGGTTATAGACAAAAAATTTACTTAGCAACTAAGCTTCCAGTATGGAAAGTAGAAAAATACGAAGATTTCGAAATGTATCTTGACGAACAATTGGAGAGATTAAAAACAGATTATATTGATTTTTATTTGCTACATGCATTAGGCATTTCAAGATGGAATAAAATTAAAAATTTAAAAGTATTCGATTTTATTAAGAAAGCTAAAGAATCAGGAAAGATAAAATATATGGGGTTTTCTTTCCATGATAAGTTAGAGGCATTTAAAGAAATAGTTGACAGCTATAATTGGGATTTTTGTCAGATACAATTAAATTACATGGATCAAAATTATCAAGCTGGTATAGAAGGTTTAAATTATGCAGCGGCTAAGGATATACCAGTGATAATAATGGAACCTGTAAAGGGCGGTAAGCTAGCTTCTAATTCTAATGAAGATATAAACAAACTATGGAACGATATGCCAGTAAAAAGAAGTCCTGCACAGTGGGCGTTAAAGTGGCTTTTTAATAATGAAAAGGTATCACTAGTGTTGAGTGGAATGAGTGAATTGAAACATGTAAAAGAAAACATAGAGGCAGCTGATGAGACAACACAAAACTCATTAACCAAAAAAGAGCTTGAAATAATAGATAAAGTAAAAGGAATATTTGATAATAAAACTAGAATAAATTGTACAGGATGTGAGTATTGTATGCCTTGTCCTAATAATATACCTATACCGTTTTTATTTGAAGACTATAATAATATCTTTTTATATGATGACAATAAAGGAAAAAAAAGGTATAGAAAATTAATGGACAAGGGTTGTAGTGCTAATTCATGTGTGGAATGTAGAAAATGTGAGAGCATGTGTCCACAAAACATAAATATAGTTGACAAATTAAAAGAACTTCATGAGTTTTATATGTCTAACTAGCATTAACTTGAAAGAAAGGATAAAATACAAATTTCTAGAAGCATAGATGTAATATGAGGGAGTAAAATGCTTCTTATAATTCAATAAAAACAAACAAGTTACTAGGGTTTCTTAGTTATAAAGCTCGAGGCGAATGATTAAGTTGAGGAAAAATAATACATTACGTTATTATAAAGGTGCTAGGTGTATATAATTTTAAGGCTCCGATAATTTCCTTCAAACTAAGTAGAAGCAATGGGAAGGTTAAACTTTTATAGAACTGTATTAATAAAGTATTATAAATATATGAGAAAACCTTTTTGTAAGAAAGAAAAAGCAAAGAGGTTTTTATTTTATGTTATAATTGAAGTTATAAAGAATAATAAAAATATGGTAATAATTAGTATGAGTTATACAAAATAAGGAAGTCGATGATATGAAATAAAATGCATATTTTTTACTACAAAAATATTATAATATAAAACTAGACTCATTCTTCCTCTGAGT